>CANPYQ010000031.1 GCA_947588865.1 uncultured Bacilli bacterium | reverse complement strand
GCTTTTTAGATTTCATCATTTACAATATTATTTCAAACAAAGTTCATCTTTGTTTGTTATCTATATTACAAATCGGTAACATTTTAACTAATGTTTAACATTCACTATTTTTAACAATTATTTATATTAATTTATCTATATCCTTTGGAACATTATCATTTACAACAGCACTTATTATTTTATCTTCTTGTTCTTTAGATACATCTCTACCTGTCATTTGGCTTAATGTTTGTATAACTTCTCTCAAAGTTCCTTCATTTTTTAAATCATTTTGTTGCAATTTTTTTGCAAGATCTATAATAGTATCCTTACCCACATTAGTTTTTTTCTCTATTCTATTAAAGAATGAATCTGAAAAAGCCATCAAAAAACCTCCTACATTAGTGTATGTAAAAGGTTCAAATTAGTTCTATTATTATAGTTATTAATATATATTATAACAAAAAAAGAGAAACAAAATTATAATTATGCCTATTCCCCTTTATTCTTAAAATTTATAACTATTGGTGTTCCACTAAAATCAAATGACTCTCTTATTTTATTTTCTAAATATCTTTCATATGAAAAATGTATTAAACCTTTACTATTAACTTGAATGTTAAATGTTGGTGGATTAGTTTTAACTTGACTTGCAAAATAAATCTTAAGTCTTTTGCCTTTATAACTAGGTGGCAAATTAAGTTCATAAGCATCTGTTATTACATTATTAAGTAAACTAGTTTTAATTTCCTTTTTACTATTTTCATATGCACTCAATATTTCTGGCATAAGTGTATGCATTCTTTTTTTTGTTTTAGCACTTAAGAACACTAATTTTGCATAAGGCATAAATGCAAAATCAGCCTTAATATCCTCTTTCCATTTTTTGATAGCACTATCTTTATTTTCAATTAAATCCCATTTATTTACAGCTATTACAATCCCTTTACCAGCCTCAATTGCATATCCAGCTATATGTTTATCGTGTTCAATTATGCCTTCACTAGCATCTATAACGAGTACACACACATCAGATCTATCAATTGCTTTTAAACTTCTAAGCAAACTATATTTTTCAATATTTTCATATACTTTACCTTTTTTTCTCATACCAGCGGTGTCAATTACAACATATCTTTCATTATTATAATTAAATTCTGTATCTATTGCATCTCTTGTTGTTCCCGCTACATCTGATACTATTACCCTATCTTCATTTAATATAGCATTTACTAAACTACTTTTACCTACATTTGGCCTGCCTATTACAGAAAATCTAACTTTTGTATCATCTATATTTTCTTCATACTTAGGAAAATTGTTTGTAATAAGATCAAGAAGTTCATATAATCCGGTTCCTTGCTCTCCACTTATTTTAATATAATTTTTAAATCCAAGTTCATAAAAATCATATTCAGTTTCTCGTATTTTCTTACTATCACATTTATTTATTGCAACAATTACCTTGCTTGATACTTTTTTCAACATATCACGAACTAAAAAATCATCACGGGTTAATCCTTCTTTTCCATCTACTACAAATATTACAATGTCAGCTTCATCTATAGCAAGTGATGCTTGGACCTTAATGTCATTATTAAAATTTTCACATCCAATTTCAATGCCACCTGTATCTATTAAATGAAATTTATAATCATTATAGGAGACAGTTCCATATACTCTATCTCGAGTTACTCCTGGAGTATCTTCTATTATAGAAATCTTTTTACCTACTAATTTATTAAATATTGTGCTTTTACCTACATTTGGTCTTCCAACTAAAGCTACTACTGGTTTTTTCATAGGCATTCCCCTTTCAAGCAAATGTATTATATCAAAAAAGAAAAAAAAACTCAAATATTGAGTTTTTATTCACCCTCTTCTACTGTTAATATCATTGTAGAAGATTCATCAGGTGTAAATTCTTTTGAATTTGCAATACACTTAACAGTTAAAGGTGTTCCTTCTGGTGCAACTGTTGCAGTACAATTTACATTTTTATCATCAACTTTTATTGTAGCAGTAGATGTTTTTTTACTTCCAGTGGCTGTCATTTTAGCCCCATCCATTTTGAATGCATCAGCTACTTGTTCTAATTTTGGATATTTTCCTTCATTTAACATATATGCTGTACTATAAGCTAATTCAACATTACTTATTACTAACTCTGCTCCCCTTTCTGCAGCTCCCTTTCTAGAGTCATCTATGATTCCAAGTATTATTGGTGTTGCTATTAATGCTATGATTGCTAATATTACTATTACTGCAAGTAATTCTATCAATGTAAAACCTTTATTTTTCATTTTATCACCTTACCTTTTCTATATATAAATATAATAAACTTTTAAACAATTCGTAAATAATTTTATAATTTTTTTGACAATTATATTGTTTAAACTATGCTGCTTTTGGACTTAAAGTCATAGTAGTTGATGTTTTTTCCTTTTTAGTATCATCAGCATTTGGAGTACATTCTACAGATAAATTATTCTCTCCCTTGCTAACCGTACAAACAATGTTTTTATCATCAACTTCTATTGTAGCTGAATCACCTTCATCACTATAAGTCATCTTGGCTTCATCCATTTTGAAATTGTCAGATACTTGTTTTAATGTTGGATAGTTTCCTTCATTTAGCATATATGCTGTACTATAAGCTAATTCAACATTACTTATTATTAGTTCTGCTCCTCTTTCTGCAGCTCCCTTTCTTGCATCATCTATGATTCCAAGTATTATTGGTGTTGCTATTAATGCTATGATTGCTAATATTACTATTACTGCAAGTAATTCTATTAATGTAAAACCTTTATTTTTCATTTTATCACCACCTTACTCTCCTACGATATAACTATAACACAGTTTTATCTTTTTTGTCAATATTATGAATAACATTATTTATAGAATCTGACACTGTAACTGACAATTTTTTTATTATAAAATCGATTTCTTTAGGAGTAACCATTAAGTTATATCCAATTGGATTTAATACTTCATATATAAGCATTTGTAGTTCTTCATCATTTAAGGTACCAACCATTCCTAATAGTGCTTCCTTATCTTTTTTATATTCTTTTATTTCTTTCTTTAAATAATTTACATTATTAAATGTTAATTTGCTCTTAGGTACATTCATATATTCTTTATTAAATGCATAATTTTTATAGATAAAATTTATAGTATCTGATACAATTATTACTGCATCTACAACAGTTGGAATACCAATAGCTATAACTGGTATACCTAAGGTTTCATAACTTATTTCTTTTCTTTTATTACCAATACCACTTCCAGGATGTATTCCAGTATCAGTTATTTGTATAGTTTTATTTAATCTTTCTATTGATTTACTTGCTAAAGAGTCTATAACTATTAAATAATCTGGTTTGATATTTTTTACTATTGATTCAATAATATCGCTTGTTTCAATACCGGTTTCGCCCATAACACCAGGGCTTATCGCAGAAAGTCTTCTGTAATTATCACTCATTTGACCTAATAAATATAAATGATTAGTGACAATAATATCATTAACAACTAAAGGTCCAAGAGAATCTGGTGTGGATTTATCGTTTCCAAGACCTATTACAAGTCCAAATGAATCTTTTTTTAATTTTAACATTTTTCTTAAAATTAATGTTAATGTACTTGTAACTTTCTCTCTATTTCTTGAATCTGTTACATCATCGAACTCTAAAGTTATATATTTTCCTTTTTTCTTACCAAGTGCATTATCTTCTTGTAAAATTACATTTGTTACTGTAATTCCATTTATATTATCAGTTTTATGTTTTACACCTTTTAAATTACTATTACCTTCTACATAATCTATAGCTAAATCAGTTCTTATTTGATATTTGCTTAAATCGACTTCTTTATCCATAAAAATCACCATTATTATTTTTAACAAATTTCTATATATTATTGCAATTTTATTAATTTTTTGTTAAAATATGTTATATATGACTTGGAGGTGAATTATGCCAAATTTAAAAAATGCAAAAAAAAGAGTTTTAATTAATGAGAAAAAAGGAAAAGTTAATAATGAATATGCAGCTAGTATGAAAACTGCTATTAAAAATGTAGAAAGAGCTATTGTATCTAAAGATAAAGAGAAAGCTGAAGATAAATTAAAAATTGCTATTAAAGCAATAGATAAAGCAACAAAAAATGGGATATCTTCTAAAAATACTAGTGCAAGGAACAAATCAAGATTAAGTAAAAAAGTAGGTTCAATGGAGTAATTTTACTTTTTTTTATAATTTAAATTTTTCTTGTGAATAAACTATAGTATGTGTTATAATTAATGTGGTGATACTATGAAAGATATATTTAAAATAATTTTTATGATTTGTCTAGTAATAGTAGTCTATATATTTAAAGATAATATTGCAAATTTTATAACTGATGATATTATATATAAAGGTAGTAATAAAGTTTTAACATACAACGAATATTATATAAATAATGATTATATGTATGTTCAAAATATAGATACATCATCTGTTAATAATTATCAAGAATTACTCAATATGTTTTATTCAATAATCAATAGTGGTGATGATAGTTTTTCATTCTATTGTAATTATGATAATTGTATATCTGATGCTAAAAAATTAATTGATAATAATGAAATAATTTCTAATATAAACAATTTTGTACATCCTTTTAATTCTTTCTCAACCATAAATATAGATATTATACAAACAGGAAAAATAACAGTTAAATCTAAAAAAGTTTATAATAGTGAAGAAATAGAATTTATTAATGATTATATAAATAATTTTATTGAAACCAATATTAATGATACTATGAGCGATTATGACAAAATTAAAATTTTTCATGATTTCATCATAAATAATACTATTTATGATGAAGGAAATACCCAAGATTCATATACTGCATATAACCTAATTACAACAGGAAAATCAATTTGTGGAGGATATAGTGACATAATTTCTATTTACTTAAATGTTCTTGGTATACAAAACTATAAAATAACATCACCTAATCATGTGTGGAATTTAATTAAATTAAATGACAAATGGTATCATTTAGATGCAACATGGGATGATCCAGTTGCTAGTGATGGAAATCAATATTTACTTCACAATTTCTTTATGATTTCAACTGAAGAATTATTGAATTTAGATAAAATTGAGCATAATTTTGATAAAAATATTTATAAAGAAGCAAATTAAAAAGATGGTTAACATCTTTTTTCTATAAAAAACAAATCCATATCATTTTATGAAATGTAATATTTTTAATGAATAAAAGAAATACTAATCACTATTATGTATTTCTTTTATTTTATCTTCTATTCTTTTACCATATTCAATAGATTCATCATATATAAATTCAAGCTCTGGTATATGTCTCAATTCTACTCTATCTGCAAGAATTTTTTTAATAAAACCTTTTGCACTTTTAAGTCCTCTTAAAGTTTCTTCTTTTTCTTTTAAAGTTGTAAAATAAACTTTAGCAAAACTTAAGTCATTTGTAACATCAACATATGTTATAGTTACAAACTTAACACTAGGATTTTTAACTTCATTGGCTATAATAGAGCTAATTTCTTTTTGCATTATACTATCTATTCTATCATTTTTTATTGACATAAAAATCCTCCTTAAAGTATTATATTACATTTTAACACGAAAAACATTTCATATCTTATTTCCACAGTTTGGACAAAATAATGCAGTTGAAGCAATTTTATTACCGCAATTTTGACAATATTTAGTGTTTTTAATATCTTGAGATATTTGGCCTATATTCCCATTTATAGCAGATTGATTTAATGATAAATCGCTATTTTGTGGCGTTTGAATTTGAGCATTATTATTCACTACATTAGTAAAATTTTCTTGAACAGGTGTCTGAGATTGATTAATTGGCTGTGATTGTCTCATATTATTCTTTTTATATAAAGTAACCCCTCTGTTAAGAAAATCAATACACCCTACTATTATATGAACATTTGCTAAAAAAGCTAATACAATACTTATTATTCCTAATATAGCAAATAAAGGATTTACAATAAAAGCTATAAAATAAGTAACAATAGCATATATAGAGTAAAGTATATGCAACCCTGTTAAACATAATATTACAAATATAGGCCACCCATTTTGATTTTTATTTTTCATTACATTGTTATACACTAATATTGCTATTGGCACTATAGATGCAATAATAATTTCTACTATATATCTTCCAATATTATTAGTTAATGAAATTTTTATAGCATAATTTAATATTTCTTTACCATATATCCAACTATATGCTTTTACTATGGTATACACTGCTATACCAATGATAGCTATTTCTGATAAAATTACACTTATTATTCTAAGAATAGAACCATTATTCAAATTCTTATATTCATCTTTTTCCATAACAATATTATTCGACTTTGGAATTAAATTTTGAAAAACATTTCCCCAATTATAGGTAAATAATTTTTTAATATCATTGAATTTAAACATTTTACATACTTCCACCACAATACATTATATCACTTAATATCTATTTTTTTAATATACAATTATGAAATTATTTCTTCTCTACCATTTCATATGCTTCTATGATATCTCCAACCTTAATGTCATTAAAGTTGGTTATTGTAATCCCACATTCTAAACCTTTTTTAACTTCTTTTACAGTATCCTTTTCTCTTTGAATAGAATTTATTTCACCATCATATATAATTACACTATCTCTAATTATTCGTACTTTAGAGCTTGTTTTTATAACTCCATCTACAACATAGCTACCCGCAATAGTCCCAACTTTCGAGAATTTAAATAATTGCCTAACTTCTGCATTTCCTACTACTTTCTCTTCAAATTCTGGATCAAGCATTCCTCTCATTGCGGCTTCCATATCCTCTACTGCTTTATAAATGATATCATATAGACGAATTTCTACACCTTGTTCTTTAGCATAGTCTTTAATAAAATTATTAGGTCTTATGTTAAAGCCTATTATAATAGCATTTGATGCACTAGCAAGTACAATATCACTTTCGGTAATAGCACCTACACTACTTCTAAGCACTTTAACTTTAACACCTTCAACCTCAATTTTTTCTAGAGAGTTTTTAACAGCTTCTGCTGAGCCATTAACATCTGCTTTAACTATTACATTAATTTCTTTAATACCTTCTTGTATTTTAGCAAATATATCTTCTAATGATACAGTACCTTTAGTATTTTGCCTTAAATGTTCTTCTGTCTTTCTTGCTTCACCTATACTTCTTGCTTGTTTTTCTGTTTCAAATGCCATAAACTTATCTCCAGCTTGTGGTGTATCAGATAGTCCAGTTATTTCAACTGGTTGACTAGGAAGGGCACTTGTAATTTCCTCTCCCTTATCATTTTTTAAAGTTCTAACTTTACCATAAGCAGTACCGACAACAATTGGATCTCCTAAGCGAAGTGTTCCATTTTGCACAAGAATTGTAACAATTGAACCAACTTGTTTATCAAGTCTAGACTCAACTACACTACCACTTGCGTAACGATGAGGATTTGCTTTATATCCTTCCATCTCGGCAACAAGTAAAATATTGTCAAGTAATTCTTCTATTCCCTCTCCAGTTTTGGCACTTATTTTAGAGTATATTGTATCTCCACCCCAAGTATCTGGAGTAAGGCCATATTCTGATAATTCACTTATTACCTTATCTACATTAGCCCCTGGTTTATCTATTTTATTTATTGCAACTATAATTGGTACACCTGCTGCTTTGGCATGATCTATAGCTTCTTTAGTTTGAGGCATAACTCCATCATCTGCAGCTACTATTATTATTACTATATCTGTAATACTAGCGCCTCTTGCACGCATTTCAGTAAATGCAGCATGTCCTGGTGTATCTATAAACGTTATAAGTTCATCTTTAACTTTAACTTGATAGGCGCTTATAGCTTGAGTAATTCCTCCAGCCTCACCTTCTGCTACATTAGTTTTTCTAATTGTATCAAGTAAAGTTGTTTTACCATGGTCTACGTGTCCCATAATAGTAACAACAGGGGGCCTTTTAACTAAATCTTTTTCATCATCATTAATCTCAAATTCTTCAAACTTAGTCTCATCTATTACTTGTTCAACCTTTAGTTCTTTGCCATATTCAGATACTAAAAGTTCTGCATTATCAAAATCTACTTTATTATTTACTGTTGCGAGTGTTCCTAAAATAAATAATTTTTTTATTAAATCACTTGGATTTACACTTAAAGCCTTAGCTAAGTCACCTATAGTCATACCATCTTTAAACATTACTACATTTGTATCAATTGCTGGGCCATTGCTTATAAGTTTTTCTTTATTTTTATACATTTCTTTTTTCTTCCTAGCCAATTCTTTTTTGCTTACTTTATTCTTATTTATAGGTTGTACTTGCTTTTTTTGTTTAGTATTATTATTACCTTCTTGTTTTTTGCTTTCTTTTTCTATAAGTTCTTCTTCATATTCTAAATCCATCTCATCTTCATCTTGCGAAATTATATTGTCTAATTCAATTATTGATTCTTCATCTAGTTCATCATCTTTATCATTTACAATTATATTTAACTTTTTACATAGAACCAAAATCTCATTTATAGTCTTCCCTACATCTTGTGCATATTCTTCTACACTCATCATGAATACCACCTCTTTCTATAGTTTTCTTATCTTTGTTCCAGCCTCCATTAAAAAATGTTGAGATAATTTATCATCATAATATCTGTCATATACAATTTCTTTAACTCCACTACTTACAAGCAGTTTAGCACATATATGACAAGGATAATCAGTTATATAAGCTATACTACCATCCAATTCTACTCCATTTCTGGCAGCCTCACTAATTGCAAGTTGCTCTGCACATATAGCACGACATATTTCTCTTTTTTCACCACTTGGTATTTTAAGTTCATCTCTTATACATCCAACTTCACTACAATCTCTTACTCCACCTGTTACATTATTATATCCCTGTGCAATAATTTCTCCATCTTTAACAAATATTGCTCCTACTTTAATTCTCGAACAAGAAGATTTTTCTGCTTGCTCATACGCTTTATTCATATAATCTCTATCAGTCATATTACAACTCCAACTTTAATACTTTCCCAGTCTTTTTATACTGAGTATATTTAACACCACAAGTATCAAATAATTTTTTTGATACCGTATTACTTTCTGTTTTATCATATTTATCACTTAGATAAATTACTTCCGTAATACCTGATTGAATAATTGCTTTAGCACACTCATTGCAAGGGAAAAGTGTTACATAAACCTTACATCCTCTAACAGATGTTTTGGAATTAAGTATTGCATTAAGTTCAGAATGGCACACATAAGCATACTTAGTATCTAAAAATCCGCCTTCTCTATTCCAAGTCATATCTTTATCATCATCAAATCCTGTAGGGGCACCATTATAGCCTAAAGATACTATCTTATTATCTTGATCAACTATGCAAGCACCTACTTGCGAATTTGGATCTTTACTTCTTTCTGCAGAAATCAATGCAATTCCCATAAAATATTCATCCCAATTTATATAATTTTCTCTTTTCATAGCTAAATCATGCTCCTTAATTCTTCATATATTGAAGCATCTACCTCTATTTCTAATTTTTTGTTAAGTATTTTAGATTTTTCTGCTTTATCTATAACGCTTAATTCCTTTTTTAAATATGCTCCTCTACCATTAGCCTTACCTGTTGAATCAATTATTACATTATTTTCAGGTGTTCTAACAACTCTAATAAGATCCCTTTTTTCTAATTTTTCACCTGTTACTACACAAGTCCTCATAGGTATTTTCTTCATATTTCACCTACTCTAAAATATTAATGCCAGCTTCTTTAACTTGGTTTAAAGTTTTTACATCCAATTTATAGTTGGTAAGACGAGAAGCAAGTTTTACATTTATTCCTTTTTTCCCTATAGCAAGTGATAAATTTTCATCATTAACAACTACCATAGTTTCTTTAGTCTTTTCATCAAGTATAAATACTCTAACATCTTTTGCTGGGGATAGTGCATTCTGTATAAATTCAACAGGATCTTTAGAGTACTTAACTATGTCTATTTTCTCTTTACCAAGTTCTTTTAAAATATTAGCTATTCTATAACCTTTCTCACCTATACAAGCACCTATTGGATCAACATTACTATTTTCTGAATAAACAGCTATTTTAGTTCTATTACCTGCATCACGAGCTACACTGTAAATAAGCACTGTACCATCACTTATTTCTGGTATTTCAAGTTCAAATAATCTTTTAATAAATCCAAAATGTTTACGGCTCAAAAGTATTAATGCTCCTTTAGAGTTAATATCTACTTTACTTATATAAACTTTTATCGTTGACCCCATCTTAATTTCTTCACCTGGAATAATTTCACTCTTTGGAAGCAATCCTTGAGTTTTACCTAAATCAATATAGTAGTTTTTCTCATCCTCCATCTCAACAGTTCCAGACATCATTTCATCTTGTTTTTCACCAAACTCTGTTGCGATATTATTTCTTTCAGCTTCTCTTACTTTTTGAATAATTACCTGTTTAGCTGTTGAAGCTGCTACACGGCCAAAATTTCCTGGAGTTACCTCTTCTTCTATAGTATCACCAACTTTAATATCTGGATCTATTTTTCTCGCATCTTCAAGTGTTATATGTATTTTTTCATTAAATACAAATGGACGATATCTAAATTCTTCAGGTAGATCTTCTAACTCTTCATCATTTAACTGTTCTTCTGTTAATTCCTCTTCTTCCCTCATAGGAATTTTATCTTCATCTAAAGATTCCTTATGAGTTTTATCTAATACGACTGTCTTAAATGAAAATAATCTAAAGTTGAAATTATCTTTATCAATTTCAAGTCTAACATTTGATAATCCATAATTTTTTTTATATGCACTAGTTAGTGCGAGCGACATAGCATCAAATATATAATCTCTATCCATTCCTTTTTCTTCTAATAATTTTAATGCCTTTTCAAATTCTTTACTATTCATATTTTTCACATCCTTTTTCCTTTGAACATACATCGAGTATATAGCTATCTTTAAGATAATCAACTTTATCAATTAAAGGATCTACTTGCTCTGTAACCTTTACGCAATCTTCTATATCTATTGTCCCATTTTTATCTATTATAATCCTCAAGAAATAATTGCCATCTTCTTTTACATATAAAACTTCATCTAAAATATATCCCATATTATTTATTTTTGATTCAATTAAGTCTTTTATTTTATTTGCAATATCCATAAATTCCTCCTAGTAATTCAAAGAGTGGGATTATCCCACTCTTGTTTGAAACACTTGAACAATATAATTATATCATACTTTTTATATTTTTTGAAAACTTTTTTTATTTTTTTATAAATATTTGGTATAATAAAGTAGATGGTGATTATATGATAAAAGAAAAAAATAGAGATTTAAGGAATATGTTTATAGGATTCGGTGTAATACTATTATATTTAATTTTATCTTCTATACCTTATGATGTTATTAGTTGGTTTGGAGTAAATTATAATAAATTAAATATTCTTGCTAAAACTATTTATCTTGTTTTATATGAAATAATCCTAACTCTTATAATAATATATATATATAGAAATGATTTTATACCTAATATAAAAGATTTTATAAAAAATAATATAAATTATTTTAAAAAATATATTAAATACTGGTTCTTAATGTTATTACTTATGATTGTTAGCAATTTAGTTATAACTATGTTTACAACTACTAATATTTCTCAAAATCAATCAACTATTATAGAAAATTTAAAAATTGCTCCTATCTATACATTTATTGTTTCTGTCATAGTAGCCCCATTTTTAGAAGAATTAGTATTCAGATTATCATTTAGAAAAATATTTGCTCATACTAATACTTTATTTATATTTTTTTCAGGTTTTATATTTGGATCAATGCATGTAATTGGAAATTTTAGTAATTTAATTGACTTATTATTCATAATACCTTATAGTATTCCTGGATTTATCTTTGCATATGTTTATGCTAAATCGAACAATATTTGTGTGCCAATAAGTTTGCATTTTATCCATAATGGAATAATGATGTCACTTCAGATACTTTTGTATATTTTAATGTAAAAACAGTTTAAACTGTTTTTACATTATTTTTTAAATATTTATACACATCTATATAATTTTTAACTGGTATAAATTCTATCTTTTGCTTAAT
>CANPYQ010000030.1 GCA_947588865.1 uncultured Bacilli bacterium | reverse complement strand
ATCAAGGATGACAACGGTATTACACTTTTTGTTTAAAAAATTATACAGAATTGTATAATTTTTTAAGTATTAACTCAGATTTATAATTAAAATTTTAAAAAAATATTTTTATATTAATAAAAATTTTTTCTTTGATATATTATTTATAATATATTTATATTTTCTAATTAAATATTCTTTGTAATTAGTATTATTTTTTAATATAGGCCCTATTTCATAATCTATTTTATTATATTTTTTATATCCTTTTAAAAATTTAATAACTACATATGGTTTATTTTTGTCATATAAGAATATTTCACTATCGATATAATAACCTAAATTAATTACTTCTCTTCTTAATGTTTCTATATTATTGTTAGATGAGATAATTAAAGTATCACTTAAAATATTTGTTTTTAATATATCAAGTATAGTATGAGTACCCATTCCACTTATAACAATATTATCATTTTTATTTACTTTAATATTTGTAAGACCATTAGTAAGCTTTGTTTTTATTTTATTAGTTAATTTATATTTCTTTATATTTTTTTTTGCTATTTCCAGAGCATTTTCATTTATATCAGTTGCTAAACATTTATTTCCATTATGCAAAGTTAAATAAATATCCAATAGAGCATGATCACATCCCACATCTATTACCCTTGAATCTATATCAACTAAAGTTGCTACTGCTTCAAGTCTTTTAGATAAATTCATTAATCACCCATATAATCCCTTAATTTACGTGAACGCGATGGATGCCTTAATTTTCTTAGAGCCTTTGCCTCTATTTGTCTAATACGTTCTCTGGTTACTCCAAACATTTGTCCAACTTCTTCAAGTGTTCTTGGTTTTCCATCTTCAAGTCCAAATCTTAAGCGAATTACCTTTTCTTCTCTCTCTGTTAAAGTTTCTAAAACCTGACTTATTTCATCTTTTAACATTTCATTAGTTGCAAATTCTTCTGGACTCAGGTTCCTTTCATCTTTTATAAAATCACCTAAATGAGAATCATCCTCTTCCCCTATTGGAGTTTCTAAGCTTACTGGATCTTGACTTATCTTGTAAATTTCACGGACTTTTTCTATGCTTACACCCATTTTTTTAGCGATTTCCTCTTCAGATGGTTCCCTATTAAGTTCGAGAGTTAATTGCCTTTGCACACGAGCAAGTTTATTTATAGTTTCAACCATATGAACAGGAACACGTATTGTTCGTGCTTGATCTGCTATTGCACGTGTTATAGCTTGTCTAATCCACCATGTTGCATAAGTAGAAAATTTATATCCTTTAGATACATCAAATTTATCTACTGCTTTCATAAGTCCTATATTACCTTCTTGTATTAAATCAAGAAATAACATTCCACGACCTACATATCTTTTTGCTATACTTACTACTAATCTTAAATTAGCCTCAGCAAGTATATTTTTTGCTTCCTCGTCACCTTCACCTATTCTATCAGCTAAAACGCTTTCTTCTTGCAATGTTAAAAGTTTAATCTGTCCTATTTCTTTTAAATACATTCTAACTGGATCATTTATTGTCAAATCTTTCGTTAATGTATTATCATCTAATAAAATTCTACCGCCAGATTCATCATCACCTGTATCCCCTTCAGATACAACAGCAATATTATTTTCATTAAATGCATTATAAAGTTCATCTAAACTATCTGCATCTAAATCTAACCCCTTAAGAGAATCAGCTAATTCTTCATATGTAATAATTCCCTTTTCTTTACCTTTTTTAACTAATTCATCTTTCCTTTGTGTAAACGTTTTTATCTCATCTATCATATTTTTCTCTCCTTTTTTTTATTTCGAGGGCTTTTAAAGCTAATTCTAACTTTTTTTCATAACTAAATTCTTTTTTTATTTTATCTTTATATATTTTTGATTGCTCTTTTTCATTATACTCTCTTATATTATTTAAATAATCATTAATTTCTTCATAATTAATATTTTCATTTAAGTTAAGTGAAATAATTTCACCTATGGCATTAATAGATTCACTGTCATCTCCTAAATACGTTATTAAATCCGCTACATCAATATATCCATTTTGCTTATAAAAATAATCAATTTGAAATGCTAAATGACGATAAGTTTCTGTTGGCATATGTGTTATCTTTCTTTCATACATTTTTATTACATCTGTGCTTAGTAACATATAATATATCAAATATTGTTCCGATTTTGTATACTTATTTAATTTAATTTTTTTTACCCTTACAAATTCATTTTTTGTAATATTTTTCTTTGTCAATTTGTTTTTTATTATATCAGTATCTATGTTTGTTTCTTTACTTAATTTATTTATGGTTACTTCCTTCAATATATCATCATCAATTTTATTTATTTCATCAATCATGTAATTTATATATTTTGCAAGTTCATCTGTTTTTTCCAAATTGAATTGATTTTTAAATATAGATTCTCTAAATTCCATTATATTCATAGGATTGTTTATTTTGTTTTTAAAAGCAGATTCACCATTTTTTATAATATATTCATCGGGATCACTATTATCTTCAAGCCTAACTATTTTTGGTGTAATGCCTAATTTAGATAATTCATCTATTGCTGTTTTAGTAGCTTTTAACCCAGCACTATCACCATCAAAACAAAGTATTACATTATCAGATAATTTTCTAATCAACATTGCATGTTCGCTACCAAATGCAGTACCTAGAGTTGCAACACAATTTTTAATACCAATAGTATATGCACGTATTACATCCATAGGTCCTTCCATTATGATTATTTGATGATTTTTCCTTGCTTCCTCTTTTGCTCTATGGAAATTATATAGAAGTTGTCTTTTCTTAAATATTTCTGTTTCTTTTGAATTAATATATTTATTTTCTTTTTCTCCATTATAAACTCTTCCATTATATCCTATGACTTTTCCACTTAAATCGCAAAGTGGAAACATTATTCTATTTCTATAAACATCGTAAAGTTCATAATTAGTTTCATTTACTAAACCACTTTTTAACAAAATTTTATCATCATATTTTTTTGATTTTAATAATTTAGTTAATAAATCTTTTTCATTCAAAGCTAATCCTATACCAAATTCTCTTATTACTTTTTCATCAAGCATACGATTATGTAAATATTCTCGCGCTTTTTTGCCTAATCCAGTATTAATATTATTTTGATAAAATTTAAAACTTAACTCATATATATCGTATAAATCTTGATGTTTATTATTTTTATTAACTTGTCCAATATCTACAACTATTCCTGCCATATCAGCACATTTTTTTACTGCTTCAATAAAGGTTATACCCTCATAATCTTGAATAAATTTAAATATATTCCCGGTAGCCCCACACGAAAAACAAGTATATATTTGTTTACTAGGCGAAACACTCATACTAGGTGAATGATCATCGTGAAATGGACATACACCAAAGTAATTTTTTCCTTTTGAAGAAAGTGGCAAATAACTAGATATTACATCTACGATATCTAGATTATTTCTTATTTCATTTAAAGTATTAGTATCTACTTTCATATAACCACTTCCAATATACCCTATTATTAATAAACGACAAAAAATCCTAATTTCCTTTTTTTTATTGATTTTTATAAAAAAATTGTATTTTTTTCAATTTTATATTCTGTTTTATATTTTAATTCACGGATAAGTCTAAACAATGCATCATCTTTTTGCTTAGCTTCTATCATAACATCAAAATCTTGATTTGTAAACTTTATTTTATCTAAAAATTTAATAAAATCATCACTATTAATATAATCATTATGACTTCGTTTATTTTTTTTATCTTTTGAAGTGGAAAAATGTACTTTTGGAATGGTTTTCCAGGTTTTAAATATTCTTTGTATATAATCTTCTATCTTTTCATTATTTTTATTTATCTTAAAATGATGATAATCAAGTACCATTGGAATATTTAATTTTTCGCATATAGAAAGAACATTTCTTATATTGAAACTTTTATCATCATTTTCTAATACTATCATTTCCTGAACTTCTTTATCTAACATATTAAAATTTTCTATAAATCTTCTAATGGATTCTTTTTTTCCATTTACTTTACTACCTACATGCAATACTACTATTGACTTAATCCCCATATATTTATACATTTTTAGATAATTTTTGAGTATATTAATTGTAGAGTTAACTACATCTTTGTTTATACTATTTAAAACAGTGTAAGCACTAGGATGCATATCTACTCTTAAATTATTAGATTTTATGATATTACCAATCTTTTCATAATAATCTTTATACTTTTCAAAATAATCATATTCTACATTAGGGTGTGTTATCAATGGGAGTAATTCTGAGGTCATTCTAAAAAAAGTAATATCATTTCTAATATTATATTTCAATATATTCTCAAGCCCCTTAAAATTGCTTTTTATAACACTATCTAATTTTTCATTCGCTTTAATACCTAATTTTTTATAATTGGTATATGTAAGTGTATGTGAAGATGTTTCATCAACAGTAACAGGAACACATGCATAACCAAGTCTTATTTTCATATTATCACCAATATTAGTATAAATAGAAAGGAGTTTTTTATGAGTCTTAAAAGGGCAAAAATTATAAGTGCAATTGGAATATTTTTACTTTGTTTTTTATTTCACTTTATATATGAGTTAATACCTAATAGTCTCACAGCAATATTTTTTCCAGTTAATGAATCTATTTGGGAACATCAAAAACTTATGTTTACAAGTGTTATTATGTGGGGAATCGTTGAATACATTATTTTACAAAAATTTAAAATAAAATATAATAATTTCTTTACTTCTTTATTTATTTCTGCACTAACCATAATCCCTATATTTTTAACTATATACCTGCCTTTTTATTATAAAATAGGTCCTAAAATGTTCTTAAATATTGGTGTTATGGGACTTGCAATTATCATATCACAGGTAATCAGTTATTTTATATTAAAAGCTAAAGATTTCAAAAAGTTAAATATTATATCCTTTATACTTATTATTATATGCTATATAATTTTAGCATACCTAACTTATAATCCTATAAAATGTGAACTGTTTTTTGATATAAAGGATGAAAAATATGGAATAAACAACTATAATGTTTAATCCTTTTTTGTAAAATAATCTTTAATAAGATTTGACGCATTTATCTGTATTAACAGATATATTAAATAATTAAATTTTAACATACATAAAAAAGAGAGCAAAAGCTCTCAATCTATATAAACACCTTATCTTATGATAAGACTGGGTGTAGCTAAGTGATACGGGTTTTTATATACTAAATTCCCTAATTATAGTATATCTATATTATCAAAAATATATTCATGATTTTTTATTTTCTAGTATCTTACATAAATAATATATTCACTTTATTTACTTTTGTTAATGAAAATCTCTGAATTTTATAAAAGTATTAATATAAATTATTTGTTTAATTTAAGTTGAATAAATAAGAAGAACTATTAAACTATAATAAAAATAAAACTTTATTTTTATATTTATAACCCATTTAAAATAATTATAAGATATAACTAATTAACTTTCTATATTGATTAAATGGAAGACTAAATATAAATTTTAAATAAGTAATTATTTCAATATTTATATATACTGAAAAAAATAACATAACTAGATTTTCTAATTTAGTTAAATTCATTTATATAATAAATTGTTTTTTTAAGAATTACATGTAACTATATTATAACTGTTTTTGTTAAGTTCAATCTTAATGCTTCCATCAAAATCTGTCCTATAAATATTTGAATTAAATAAAGTTTGTAATACACTATTATTTGGATGCCCATATATATTATTTTTACCTACAGATATTATAGATATTCTTGGATTAATTTGATTAATAAAATCTTTACTACTACTTGTTTTAGATCCGTGATGACCTACTTTAAAAAAATCTATATTCTTTAAATTGTATTTTTTCAATATATCTTTTTCTTTTTCAATTCCTGCATCTCCCATAAATAAAAATTTATAGTTATTGTAATTAAAATATATTACATTACTACTATCATTCTCACTATCATATATTCTTGTATTTAAAAAAATTAATTTATTATTTCCAATTTTTAATTCTTTTATATAGTTATAATACTTAATTTTTTTGCTTTCTAATACTTTGATTAATGACATTTCCAAAGAATTGTATTCATTATTATTAAATATAACCTTATTTACTTTAAATTTATTAATTAAATTAATACTGCTACCCATATGATCATAGTCACCATGTGTAAATATCAAATAATCTATATTGTTAATACCATTACTTTTTAAATACTTTATAACATCTGTAGATATATCATAATTATATGATCCACCTGTATCAATTAATATATCTCCTTTATTATATGGTAAATGTATTAGCGCACTATCACCTTGATCTACATCAATAAATGTTACATAAGGATTATTCCTTATATAGTTTATATTATGATGTATAAAAATTAAAACTAATATTAAAATTAAGTACTGATATTTTTTTTTATAAATCATAAAAAGCACAAATGTTATAATTAGATAATATAAAATTATAACAAATATATTCACTTTACACATTATTATTTCTACTTTATAATTACTTATAAATATCGATATATTTTCCATTATGTCTACAATAAATTTATATAAGAAATCCAGTTTATTAAAAATTAATACTATCAAAGAAAGTGGGAATAAAATAACTGATACTATAGGTACAAATATAATATTATTTATTATAGTCATTATATTTATACTAAAATAATTATTTATAAGTATTGGTATACTTGATAAAAATGAAATTATTGAAGTTATAAAAATTTTGAATATATAATTTTTATAACTATTAATAAGTCCGCTAAAACATATTAAATAAAATGAAATCACATAGGAAAATTTAAAACCCACATTATATATGTTAAAGGGATTGAATATTAAGTTAAAACATAATATAATTATAAGTATTTTTATGGTTGATACTTTTAAATTGAATACCCTGTTAAAAAAAGTGAATATAAATAACATAGTAGCCCGTGTAACTGATGGCGTAAAGTTAGTTAAAAAAGAATAGAATATTAAAAATATTATCACAAATATATAATTTATATTACTTTTCTTTAATTTATTTAATATTAATAAAATTATACTAGATAAAAGTGTTATATGCATTCCACTTATAGAAAATAAATGACTTACACCATTGATTTGATAAGTTTTAATATCAATATCACTATTATCACCAAGTATAAATACCTTTAAATAATTGAACCCTTTCAGTTTATTTATCCTATTTATTAAATATGTTTTAAATTTATATAAAATATTTTTATTTTTCTCTATAACAAATATATTATCAGCATTTGCTACAAAATAAATTTTTTTACTTAACATATAATTTTTATAATTAAATAAATTGAAAATAGTATTAGATTCTATTGGTGATAATATTCCAGTTATTTGAACTTTATCACCTAAATTTATATTTATGTTTTTATTATAATAAACTAATATCTTCTCTTTACCTTGAACTGTAATAATATTTTTATCATTATACTTTTTATGTTCTACTACTGTTCCTATTATTTTTTTCGTATTAATATTATAATTACTATTTACATTATTTAAATTATAATTAACAACTATAAAAGTAATCATAATTAATATAATTAAAAATAAATTAGAGTTTAATATTATCCTTAATTTTTGAATAAACAGACTCCCCAATTCCTGATACATTAATAAGTTCCTCTAAAGTTTTAAACTCACCATTCTTTTCCCTATATTCTATTATCGATCTAGCTTTAGATTCCCCTATACCAGGTAATGTCATAAGTTCCTCCAAAGTACCTATATTTATAGAAATTAAATTATTATTTGAATCTTTTGATTTCTCACCTATACAAGCATCATTTATATTATCAGGACATTCACATTCTTTTTCTATATAAACTATTTTTTCATTACTTTGTTCAAATTTTTTTATTTCTTCATTTGAATAAACTATTATAACCATCTCATCCGTTATTTTTTTACTTAAATTTAAATATTGTGTATTACCTTCATCCGATACTCCACCAGCTAATTTTATAGCATCTAATACCCTAGAATTTTTATCAATTTGATATACTCCTGGATTTACTACCATTCCTTTAACATCCACAACTATCTTATTGTCTTCTTTTGTGCTACTTTCTATATCTTTATTTTCTTTAACTTTTTCTTCAATTAATTCCTCATCAACAGTTGCATCATCTTTTTCAATTATGTTTGAAACGATACTAATTCCCAATATAATTAACACAATAAACAATATTATAATTACTTTATATTTCCCAAAATAATATTTTATTTTATCCATTTGAACCTTTCTAGTGATTTTCCTATATATATTATACTTATATTAATAATTAAATCCTTCTTTAAGAAAAAAAATTGAATTTAATCAATCTTTATATTCGAATTCATAATCTAAAATTCTGACAGTATCGCCTTCTCTTATACCCATCTCTTTTAACTTATCATCTATACCAAGTTTTCTTAATTTTTTAGAAAATCTCTGAAAAGCTTCATCGCTAGAAAACCATGTCATTTTTAATAATTTTTCAATTTGTTCACCAGCAACTACAAAGACATTATCTTCTTTAAATATTTTAAATGGTTGTTCTTTTTTAAACTTATAAAGAACATGACTTTCATATTTTTCTTCTTCGTATAAAGGTTTTTTTTCAATTTGTTCTAACATATCAGCTAATTTAATTAAGACAATTTCTATTCCGTCTGAAGTAGCAGCACTTATTGGATAAACATCACAATCAACTTGCTTTTTAAATTTTTCTAAATTTTCTTTTGCTGATGGTACATCCATTTTATTAGCTATTACGATTTGTGGCTTATTAATCAATTGTTTATTAAAATTTTCTAACTCCTTATTAATTATTTTATAATCATCTATAGGATTTCTTCCTTCTAAACCAGACATGTCAATTATATGAGCAATAACTCTTGTCCTTTCAATATGTTTTAGAAATTTATCACCTAATCCTTCCCCAAGTGATGCTCCTTCAATCAAACCTGGTAAATCAGCTATTACATACGATCTATTATCCTTCGTTTTTACAACTCCGAGGTTAGGAATTAGAGTAGTAAAATGATAAGCAGCTATTTTTGGTTTAGCAGCGCTTACTTTACTAATAAAAGTACTTTTCCCAACGCTTGGCATACCTACAAGACCTACATCTGCCAATAACTTAAGTTCAACTTTAACTTTTTTTTCTTCTCCAGGTTCACCATTTTCACAAAATGCAGGAGCAGGATTATTACGAGTTGCAAAAGCCATATTTCCACGGCCTCCACGTCCTCCATGAGCCACAATAACTCTATCACCTTTTTTTATTAAATCACCTATTATAAGATTACTATCCATATCAGTAATGACAGTGCCTATTGGAACCTTTATAATAAGATCTTCTGCATTTTTACCATTACATCCCTTACCTTCACCGTGTTCCCCTGATTTTGCCTTATATATTTTTTTATACCTTAAATCTATTAATGTATTTAATCCCTCATCTACTTCAAAAATAATGTTTCCACCATTTCCTCCGTTTCCTCCATATGGTCCACCCATTTCTATATATTTTTCTCTTCTAAATGCCATGCATCCATTACCACCACGACCGGCAATCAAATCTATTACAACTTCATCAATAAACATAATATCACCAATACCTATTATACAATAAAAACATAAAAAATAACAGATTAAAAAGTATCATTTGATACTTTCAAAAATACTTAAAAATCTAGCAAAAGTAATTAATATACTATCACACTTCTTCATAGCTATACCCTTTACTAGTGCTTTACCACCTATTGTAATGGCAGATATAATTGACATTATAATTAAAGTAATTACTAAATTATTTAAACTAAAACTCTCTATTATTTTTATTGAAATAACAGTTCCTGTTGAACCCGATATAATTCCACATATATCTCCTATTACATCATTACAAAAACTAGAGACTTTAGCCGAATTTTTCTTTAAATTAACAGCCATTTTAGCTCCTTTAATTTTTTGAGCAGACATAGAGTGAAATTTTGCTTCAGAAGATACTGTAACTGCAACTCCTATCATATCAAAAATTATACCTATGAATACAATAATAAGAGTAAGTAATATGCCAAATAATATATTTAAATTAGGAATTGCCGTTTCTGATATATAACTAAATAATATAGATAATAAAAAAGCAGTTATAACTATTTTAATTGTCCATTTATAATCAACTAAATTTTTATTTTTTCTCTTGTTTTTATTCACTATTTAAGACCTCATTTCAAATATGAAATAAATTCATCCATTGAAGTATCCGAAAATATAGTCATTCTTCTTACTTTATATTTATCCGTTTTATTTGGATACGAATATCCTTCTGTATCATATTGTCCAATAAATGCCATATTAAATCCTGCCTTTTTTAGTAATGATATCGCCCTATCATTAACATCAAAAAATGGATATGCAAAATATTTACTTCCTCCTAACTTATCTTGGCTTGTCTTTAAATCTTTTAAAACTGTTTCTTCAGGCAAACATAAAATACCACCACCTTGCATTCCATATCCAGCACACTCATATTGATTATGCATATTATCAGTATGTGATTCAAAATCTAAATTATCAGACTTATATGGTGATGGATCTACCCAACTAGTTATTACAAAAAGTGTAGCATTTGAATCATATTTTTCAAGTAATTTTACTGCATCGACATCAAGAATAGTACCATCATCTATAGTAAGCACAATACTTTTTTCTGGAATTTGAAGTTTTCCATCAAGATACATTTCTAATTCATCCAATTTTAATGTAAAATAATCATTCTCTCTTATATATTTTAGATGCGACTCAAATTGACTTAATGATTGACAAATTGACTGATTACATTCTTGCTTTTCAGGATTATATATAAAATGATATGTTAATGTCCTAATTTTTGATTTGTTTTTTAAATCTGTATTAGCATTATCATAAATATTTAATACATCATCACTGTTTACATAAACTAATTCATCATTAAAAACTACGCCATATCTATCATCATCTTTTATTAATACCTTAAAATCAAATGATTGATTTATGGTATATAACAAATTATTATCCTTATCATAAAAACTAGTTACGTTATTTGTAGTTATATTGTTATTAAAATAAATATAATTATTATATCTATCATCTTTTATATACTCATCTGTTGGATCTACACTATTATAGTCAATATATAATTCTAAATCTGGTATATAAAAATACTTGGTATCTAATGTTATATCTGCTTTGTCTAATCTGATAACAACATTACTATTTATTTTCCCTGCTCCTATATATTTGTCATTTTCTTTTTTATAAAGATTTGTTTCTTTGTTTGTAAGCACATATTTACTATAATGCTTTTTTATTTCTTCAATAGCATCAATTTTATCTTTTATTATATTATTTTTTTCATTTTTATTATTTAAATATAATATTGATATAATTAAAATTATAATTAGCAGAACTGCTATTAATATTAAAAAAGCTTTTTTTTTCATAAAATCACCTACTAATAGTATATCATAAATTTTATTTTGTACAATAGAAAAAGAATCAAAATGATTCTCAAAACTTCAAATGGCGTTAGCATAGTTAACTTTACGTCATAGGTCAAGTTGGATTTCCCTAAATTTTACTCATCGTTACCAATAAGCGGTTCCCCTTTAAAAAATTTAATATATTGTCACCAATTATATTACTTGATTACCACTTAGTACGCACTTAAATCCTATATTAACAACACTCTAGGAGATTTCCTCACCATCTATTTATTATTAATTCTTTTTTGCAAATAATATTTCAAATTGCAAACTATGTAGATTCTAGCTATAAATTTACTAGTTTGTTATTCAATTATCCCGATTACTCACTCAAGACAAGCTACACTACCCATAGCTTTCACCACAAGGTAGGTTTAATCCCATTTCGTATAAGGTCCGTCAAGATAGGCCAGCCATACACAACAATAGGTCTCCACGAATGGTGGGTCATTTACATATGCCATTATGGATGCCCAACATTCTCATTTCCAGCACTCACCCTAATTTGGGCAATTAAAGCAAGCACAAGAAGTTTCACAGGTATGCTCTTTAACGGATTTTTAGCCCCGTCTTCATAATAAATATAATGACTAGAATAATGTGCCATCACACATCTAATATTATCATATTTACACTTTTTTGTCAAATTAAGAATTTTTTAAAAATTTTCAAGTGAAGTGCAACAAAGACGAGAATAAATGATATCTATTAATGCTGTTTTATGCCGAGAA
>CANPYQ010000029.1 GCA_947588865.1 uncultured Bacilli bacterium | reverse complement strand
AAATTAAGAAAATGGAGGATAAATAATATGAATGTAATAACTTTAACTTTAAATATTTGTTGTTTTCTATTTTTATTGTTTTTAATAGTGATATATTCAACAAAGAAAAAAATAAATAATGAAGAAAACAGAATTTATAAATGGATTCTGTTTAACAATTTTTTAGTTTTATTAGCTGAATTATTACTCGCTTTAGTTATTAATTATCATTTATATAGTAATTTACTTATAGTAATAATACTAGAGAGAATTTATTTTATGTATATACTTGCATGGATTTTAGACTTTACATATTATATAATAAAAATATCAAATGAAAAATCAAATTCAATAATAAATAAAAATAAAAAAGCTAACATTTGTATATTAGGTACAATATTTATATTGATAGGAATTGTTATGTCTTTTCTACCATCAGAACATAGTTATAGTGATGGATTTATTTTATATGCGTATGGTGCAGCAGTTAATTTTATGGGTCTAGTCGCTATGGCAATGATTGCTGTTTGTATATTATCAGTAATAGTTAATAGAAAAACATTGAACAAAAAAAAGATTATTCCTATATTTGTATTTTTAGCTTTAGAGATAATTTTCAGTATTATAAACTCTTTTTATCCTAATATAATATTAAATTCTTTAGCTGAGACTCTAATAAGTTATTTGATGTATCACACAATTGAAAATCCTGATTTAAAATTAATCAATCAACTAGAACTCGCTAAAGACCAAGCAGAAAAAGCAAATCATGCTAAAACAGACTTTTTAAGTAGTATGTCTCATGAAATAAGAACTCCACTTAATGCTATAGTTGGATTTAGTGAATGCATAGATAGAGCTGAAACATTAGAAGAAGCAAAAGAAGATGCTAAAGATATAGTAATGGCTTCACAGAACTTACTTGAAATAGTAAATGGAATACTAGATATTAGTAAAATAGAAGCAGATAAGATGGAGATTGTAAATACAGAATATAATTTAAAAGAAATACTTGATAACTTAACTAAATTAATTATTCCAAGAATTGGTGAAAAAGATATAGAACTAAAAACACATTTCGCACCTGATATACCAGATATACTATATGGAGATAGTGGTAAAGTAAAACAAGTTATAACAAATATACTTACTAATGCTGCTAAATATACAACTAAAGGTGAAATTAATTTTAGTGTTAATTGTGTAAATGAAAAAGGTAAATGCAATCTTGTAATATCGGTAAGTGATACAGGAAGGGGAATAAAAAAAGAACAAATAGATAAATTATTTACTAAGTTTTCTAGACTTGATGAAGATAAAAATACGACAGTAGAAGGAACAGGGCTTGGACTTGCTATAACTAAAAGACTTGTTGAAATGATGGGGGGTAAAATAGTTGTTACAAGTGAATATGGTAAAGGTTCAACATTTACTATATATTTATCTCAAGAAATAAAAGAGGGTATATATAAAAAAGAAGTAATTATTGATGAAATAATTAAATTTACTGGTAAGAAAGTATTACTAGTTGATGATAATAATCTAAATCTAAAGGTAGGAGTTAAAATATTAAAAGAGTATGATTTAAATATTACTTGTAGTGATAGTGGATATGATGTACTTGATAAAATAAAAGATGGTAATACTTACGATATCATTCTTATGGATATAATGATGCCAAAAATGGGTGGTGTTGAAACTTTAAAAAGGTTAAAAGAAATAGATGGCTTTAATACTCCTGTAATAGCTTTAACTGCAGATGCTATACAAGGTAAATCTAATAAATATATAGAAGTAGGATTTAATGATTATATATCTAAGCCTATTAATGAAGATGAACTAAAAAAAGTACTTTCTAAATATTTAAAAGGAACAAAAGAAATTAAGGAAAAAGTAAGTGATGAAAAAGAAAATAAAAATAATATAGATTATCTAAAAGAAAATGATATTGATGTTGATTCATCATTAGAACTTCTTGGGGATATTGATATGTATAATGAAACACTTAAAGATTTCTTAAATGAAACAGAATCAAGAATACCTAAAATGGAGGAGTATTTAAAAACTGGTGATACAGCTAATTATGCGATACTTGCTCATGCTATGAAAAGTGATAGTAAATATCTAGGCTTTAAAACTTTAGCTAGTATTTCATTAGATCACGAATTAAAGGGAAAAGAAAATGACATAGACTATATTAGAAATAATTATAATGATTTAAAAAATGAAGTGAATAAAATAGTAGAAATAGTTAAAAACTATTTAGAAAAGGAGAATTTATGAATAAAGCAATTATAGTAGCAGATGATTCTATGATAATTAAAAATATTGTAGAAAAAGCACTTAGTGATGAATATATAGTATTAAAAGCAAATAATGGTAAACAAGCAATAGATTATATAACTAAAAAAGAATATGATATCAAAGGTGTATTACTTGATTTAAACATGCCTGAATATGATGGATTTATGGTACTCAATTATTTCAAAAATAATAATTTATTTAGTAGGTATCCAGTATCTATAATATCTGGAGATGATACTAAAGAAACAATAGATAGGGCATTTACATATGACATAGTTGATATGCTAAATAAACCTTTTTCGGCTGATAATGTAAAAAATATAGTAAATAAAATGCTAAATAGATAAACACTTTTAATAGTGTTTTTTATATAGATATTACTTAAAATAGATTTACATATAAATTATTGATTAAAATATTTAAATATGCTATTATATTTGAGGAAGTGATTTTATGAATTTACCTAGCTTAAAAGAAGCAAAAGTTAGAACTAATAAAGAAATTAAAATAATTAATAATGATTATATAGTACCAAAAAGCATGAAAACTATAGGAAAAGATAAAAAATATTATATAAAAACTTATGGTTGTCAGATGAATGTACACGACACGGAAAATATAAAAGCTATATTAGAAGATATGAGTTTTACTGAGACTCTTGATATGGGCGATGCAGATTTAATACTTCTTAATACGTGTGCGATAAGAGAAAATGCTCACAATAAAATGTTTGGATTTTTAGGTAGAGTAAAACACTTAAAAGAATCTAAGCCTAATATAATATGTGCGATATGTGGGTGTATGGCACAAGAAGAAAGTGTAGTAAATGCTATAAAATTAAAATATAAATGGGTAGATATAGTATTTGGTACTCATAATCTTCATAAACTTCCCTTTATACTAGAGGAGTCTTTAAAGGAAAAAAGGCAAGAAATAGAAGTCTTTAGTATAGAAGGTGATGTATATGAGAATATCCCTGTAAAAAGAGATTCTAAATATAAAGCTTGGGTAAACATAATGTATGGATGTGATAAATTTTGTACATATTGTATAGTTCCATATACAAGAGGTAAACAAAGAAGTAGATTACATAAGGATATAATAAATGAGGTAGAAACTTTAGTAAAAGATGGCTATAAAGAGGTTACTTTACTAGGGCAAAATGTTAATGCATATGGAAAAGATTTAAAAATAGATTATACTATGAGTAATTTACTTGAAGATGTAGCTAAAACGGGAATAGATAGAATTCGTTTCGTAACTTCCCATCCTTGGGACTTTAATGATGAAATGATAGATGTAATAGCAAAATACAAAAATATAATGCCATATATACATCTTCCACTTCAATCAGGCTCAAATAGAATACTAAAGCTTATGGGAAGGCGTTATACAAAAGAAGAGTATATAAAACTGTTTAATAAAATAAAAGAGAAAATTAAAGGAGTATCTATTACAACTGATATAATAGTGGGATTTCCAGGAGAAACTTTAGAAGACTTTAATGAAACTCTTGATGTTGTAAATACTTGTAAGTTTGATTCAGCATTTACATTTATATTTTCACCTCGTGAGGGTACTCCAGCAGCAAATATGAAAAATAATCTAACAGATGAAGAGAAAAATAATAGATTATATATGCTAAATGAACTTGTAAATAAATATGCTTTAGAAAATAATAAAAAATATCTAGGAAAGGTTGTACCAGTGTTACTTGAAGATTTTAGCGAAAAAGAAGGTAGTCTCATGGGATATACTGATACTATGAAACTAGTTAATGTTGAGACAGATAAAAAATATTTAGGAAAAATAGTTGATATAAAGATAACAGATGTTAAAACATGGAGTATGGATGGGAAAATCGACAAAAAAGTATAAAAAAATATACTTTTTTTCATATTTATGTTATAATTGAATAGTAAAAATAGAGGAGTTGAAATTATGATATGTAAAAAATGCGGTTCAAATATTGCTGACAGTTCAAAATTTTGTGGGTATTGTGGCACACCAGTTGAAAAAATTCCAAGTGTAGAGCAGAACCAAAATATTTATTTCGATATAGCAAAGCAGCAAGAATCTAATCTACAAACTGAAAATTTTGATAGAGTAAGAGAACCTATAGTTAATGAGGAAAGCGTAAAAATAGAGCCTATTAGTCCAATCAATCCAACGATTGACAATTTAAGTAATGAAGTGAATAAAGTGGATTCAAGTATTCAAACAGTAGATACACAAAATTCAATATCACAAGAATCAATGAACCCTCAATTTAATAATGAAAATGCTTTAAATAATAACAACATAATTAATCAGCCAATTAATGGTGAACAATTAGGTGTTTCACAATCATTTGTAAATCAAATGCCTGTTAACATGCAAGAAGAAAATAAAGAGGTAGAACCACAAAGTGTTCAAATAGAGCCTCTTAGTAATCAACCAAATAAAAATAAAAAATCGAACAATAAATTAATATTTTTAATTTTGGGTATTGTTTTAGTAGTAGCTGGTTTAGTTGTTTTGCTTATGACATTTTTTGGTAAAACTTCAAGTAGTTCCATTGATGTACTTAATAAAGCTTTAGCAAATATTGAACAAAATGCAAATCAAAGCGCTACGGTAGATGCTAAAATTTTAGTTGAAAATAAAACTCAAGATTCAATGAATTTTTCTGCGACTCTCAAATATCAGAAAATAAATGACAATTATAATATGAATTTAGTTTTAAATAAATCATTATTATATGATGAGATTAATATATATTCTAAAATTAATGATAAGGATATAAGTTTTTATATACCATCAAACATAATAGATAATTTAATTGGATATACACATTCTGATAATGATATCTGGTTGAAGGATACTGAAATCCTAGAAAATTTATATAAAAAACAACAAAACGATTTAAATTTAAATGATATAATAGATGAAAAACATTTTGTTTACGTTGATAGTAATAATAAGATTAGACATTATAAGTTAATTGTAGATCAAGAATTATTGGATAAGATAGAATCTAATTATAAAGATGTATTAGATGAAGAGTTTATTGATAACGAAGCATTTGAACAAAGTAATTTAATTGACAGTTATGAAATAGATTTTTATATAAATTCTTCAGATATTATAGAAAAAATTTCAATGGAAATAAATGATTTTAGTTTAGATGAAGATATTTCAAAAATTGTACTTAGCTTGGAATTTAGTAATTTTAATTCTACTAATGTAACAATTCCAGATGCTGCTTTAAATTCAAATGTTACTATAGACGAATATGTAAATACATATAGTATACAAGATAACCAAACTGCTGATGATAATATAAATGAATTTTAAGAGAATAATAAAAAGTAGGTTTTACTACTTTTTTTGTTCATTTTTAAGTCATATTCTCATATATTAAATTGAGGAGTGATTATATGTCATTATATAAGGAGATAGTTACTAAAGCAGTTATAGGAAAAGGTAAAAAATATTTTAAAGATAACTATAGTATAGATGTTGAAAATACTCCTACAACTATACTTGGTTGTTGGGTTATAAATCATAAATTTAAAGGATATAAAACAAATGAAAAAATAGGAGTTAGTGGTTCATATGATGTAAATATATGGTATTCATATGATAATGACTCTAAAACAACTGTAGTTAATAAAAATATATCATATAATGATTTGTTTAATGTAAAATTGAAAGAAAGTGCCGATCTTTCAAATGATACTGATATAATAGTAAGGACACTAAAACAGCCAAATTGTTCAGGGGTAAATATAAATGATAAGAGTATAACATTTGATATAGAGAAAGAATTAGGTGTTGAAGTAGTTGGAGAAACAAAGGTAAAAATAGCTATTGAAGAGGATGAAGAACCATGGGATGAAATAGAGGATGAATTAACAGAAAAAGATATTGAGGAAATTGATAATGTAAAGGATGATTTTATAAAATAGTACTATTGTACTTTTTTTCTTTTTTGGTAATATACAAAATTTAAAAAATAAATTTATAAACCATGAATAAAGTAGATTTTAAGGAATATAAATTAAGGAATGTGGAAAATAAATAATAATGTAAATTACAATTTATTATAGATATAAATATATGAATAATGCTAATGTTTAAAATTGATATTTTGTTAACCAAAATAGGTTGACAAGGTAAAAAAAATTTGATATCATTGTTTAAGTGAATGGAGGTGCTTTATGGCAGTTAAAATAAGATTAAAAAGAATGGGAGCAAAGAAGAGACCTTTTTATCGTATTGTAGTAGCTGATTCTAGATTCCCTAGGGATGGTAGGTTTATAGAAGAAATTGGATATTATAATCCAATTGAAAATCCTGCAGTGGTAAAAGTTAACAAAGAATTAGCAAAAAAATGGTTGAGTAATGGTGCTGCTCCTACTGATACAGTTAGAGATATTTTAAGTAAAGAAGGAATTATAAAAGAATTTCATGAAGAAAAAATGTCTAATAAATCAAAAAAAGTTAAGGCAGGTAAATAATCATGGAATTAATTTGTCTAACTGAATATTTAATAAAAGAATTATTACCTAATGTGGATGACATTAGCGTAAAGCAAATTGAATCCGAAGGAGATATTATTATTCAAGTTCTAGTTCCTAGTGATTATATAAGTATTATTATTGGAAAAGGTGGAAATATTGCTAATGCAATACGTACTATTGTACAAGCTGCTGCTTATATAAAAAAATTAGGTAGAGTTAGAATAAATATAGATTCTTTATAAAATTGGAAAAATCCAATTTTTTTATTATAAATTATTTTTAGTAATTATAATTTTATTTATTGTAATAAAGTTATTTATATATTATAATTATAGTAAGGATGTGGTGAAAATGAGGCAAAGAATACTAAGTGCTACTGTTGCTTTTATAATATTTATTCCTATAGTTATTTTAGGTGGAATTTATTTTAATTTAGCATTTTATGTGTTAACATTACTTGGATTAAGAGAATTTATGAAAATAAGGGAAAAAGCAAAAAAATTTCCTGATTTTATAAGATTAATTTCATATTTAATGATTTCTCTTTTATATTTTTATAATACTTTAAATAATAATGCAAATTTTTATTTGGATTATAGGTTAATTTCTGCATTATTTTTAGTAATATTATTACCAGTGGTTTTATATCATAATGAAAAAGTATATAATATAAAGGATGCATTTTATTTACTAGGTGGTGTTTTCTTTTTAGGTTTCTCTATGTCATTATTTTATGTTTATAGAAGCATTGACTTAAAAATAATGATTTTCTTATTTTTAATAACTATAATAACTGATTCATATGCTTATTTTATAGGTAGGTTAATTGGTAAAAATAAATTATTAGAAAATATTTCCCCTAAAAAGACGTGGGAAGGAACTATAGGTGGGAGTTTAGTTTGTACATTTGTTTGCACAGTATATTTTACTACAGTGATAGATTCTAACATATCTCCAGTATTAATTTCAACTATTATTTTGTTTTTAAGTATAGTAGGACAGTTGGGAGATTTATTTTTCTCAGCAATAAAAAGAATTTACCATGAAAAAGATTTTTCAAATATAATGCCAGGACACGGTGGAATACTCGACAGACTTGACAGTATAATTTTTGTGGTTTTAACTTTTTCATTCTTTATAGAAATTATTTAGAGGTGATTTATGACAATTATATATTTTATTTTAATACTTGGAATAACGGTGTTTATACACGAACTTGGACATTTTATGTTTGCTAAAAAATATGGAGTTTATGTTTATGAGTTTTCCATTGGCATGGGGCCAAAAATTATAAAATTTAAGAGGAAAAATGATGAAACTAATTACTGTATTAGACTTTTTCCAATAGGTGGATTTGTTCAAATGGCTGGTGAAGAAGTTGATGTTGATGAAAATATTCCAAAAGAAAAAAATTTGCAGTATAAAACAGCATTTCAAAGATTTATGATTATGGTAGCAGGAGTAATGATGAATTTTTTATTAGCAATTTGTCTATATTTCTTTATAGGGTTATTTAATACAGTATCATTAAATAATGTTTATGTAGATAATAGTAATATTAAGGGATTGGATAATAATGATAAAATAGTTGCTATTAATGATAATTTCGTTAACAATTATGATAAATTAGCTCTTGAAATGACTGTTGCATTAGGTAAAGATTTTAATATGACAGTAAAAGATAAAACTGGTGTGAAAAAAGATATAAAAATTAAACCAATTAGTGTAGGTAAAAATAATCTTATATATGGTAAAGATTATGGTATCAAAGTAGATAATTTAAAAGTTATTGAATCAGATGTAGATGACATATTAATAGGTGATAAAATTATTTCTATTGATGGAATAAAAATAAATACTTATTCACAACTTTTAACCGAACTATCCAAAATTAATAATGATAGTTTATTACTCACAGTTAAGTCAGATGATGGAAATATAAAAGAAGTAAATATAGATATAAAAGAAAATAATAAAGATGAATTATTAGGGTATAGTTATGGATTTGATATAACTGGGAAGAAATCAAAGGGATTTTTAACTGCTATTAAATATGCATTTTCTAAGTTTTTCAGTACAATTGAACAGATGATATTTACTGTTTTATACTTAATAACAGGGAAAATAAGTTTAAATATGTTATCCGGACCAGTTGGAATATTTAATGTTGTAAGCGTTTATTCACATTATGGATTTGCGAATTTAATTTCACTATTATGTTTAATTTGTATTAATGTTGGGTTTATAAATTTATTACCACTTCCAGCTTTTGATGGTGGACATATATTATTTATTATAATTGAGAAGCTAAAGGGTAGTAGAGTAGATCCAAAGGTAGAAAATACAATACATAATATTGGTTTTATATTGCTAATGATTTTAATGGTTATAGTAACTTATAATGATATATTAAGATTATTTTAGAGGTGTATTATGTTAAAATTGGAACATGTAACAAAATATTATGGAGATTTTAAGGCAGTAGATGATCTTTCATTTGAAGTTAATGATGGTGAAATATTTGGTCTTTTAGGAGTAAATGGAGCAGGAAAAACAACTACATTTAGGATGATTATGGGGCTTTTAGATAAGTCATCAGGTAAAATTACACTTGATGGTAAAAATATAGATTATACTGTAACAGATAATATTGGTTTTTTAACTGAGGAAAGAAGTTTACTCACTAAACTTACTGTAAAGGAACAAGCAATATATTTTGGGGCTTTAAAGGGTATGAGTAATGATAAAATACTTGAAAGGCTTGATTACTTATTAGATAAATTTGGAATAAGTAATTATAAAAATAAAAAAATAAAAGAATTATCTAAGGGTAATCAACAGAAAATACAGTTTATAACAGCTATACTAAATAAACCAAAATTACTTATATTAGATGAACCATTTTCTGGACTTGATCCGTTCAATATAGAATTGTTTAAAAATGAAATACTAGATTTATCTAAAAATGGTAGTATAATAATATTTTCATCGCATAGGATGGAACATGTCGAATTATTTTGTAAGAAATTAGTAATACTCGTAAATGGAAAAACTGTTTTATCTGGTAATATAAAAGATATAAAGGAAAATTTTAGAAAGAAAAATATATTTCTTAAAGGCGACATTGATATAGATGGGTTAAATAAAATTAAAGGGGTTGAAAAAGTATTAGAAAAATCTGATGAATATGAAATAACAATATCATCTAAAGAAGTTGCAAGCCATGTATTTAAATTTATATCTAAATATCCGAATATAACTAAATTTGTTGTAGAAGAGCCAAGTTTAAATGATATATTTATTTCAAAAGTAGGAGAGTCATATGAGAAGTAAATTAAATTTTTTAATAAATGTAAGTTTAAAGAAAAAATTAAAATCTAAGTGGTTTTTGATTGCTAATATAGTAGTTGCTCTTCTACTTATAGCTGTAATAAATATTGATAGTATAATAACTCTTTTTGGTGGAGATTTTGATTCTAAAAGAAAAATTTATGTAATTGATGAGACCAATTCAATCTATGAAGATTTTAAACAAAACTTAAATTATTATGAGACTAGTATATATGGAGAAGACAATATATCATATGAAGTAATTTTATCTGATAAATCTATTGATGAACTTAAAGAATTAATAAAAAAAGAAGATAAATCTTTAATTGCTCAAATATACTATAATGATGAAAAAAATATAATTTCTAAATTGATATCTCTTTCTACTATAGATTCATATGATTATCAGTTGATTAGTAGTTCACTTACTCAAACAGCTAGTTTGTATACTTTAAATTCTATAGGTCTAACTCAAGAACAATATAATAAAATAACAACTCCAATAGAAATAGAAAGAGAAATTTTAGATGAAGATATAACTAGTGAAGATGAAGATGTAGAAATGATTATGACTACGGTATTTCCATTTATAGTACTTCCGTTTTTTATGCTTACTATATTTTTAGTACAATTTATAGGTTCAGAAATAAACGATGAAAAATCAACAAAAAGCATGGAAATAATAATTTCAAATGTATCTCCTAAAACTCATTTTGCAGCAAAAGTTGTAGCCAATAATTTATTTATAATATTACAGCTTATTTTAATGATTGCATACGGAGCTATAGGATTACTGGTAAGAAAATTTATCGGTGGTGATTCAATAATTAATGGAGTAGCTAGTACGATAGGAAATGCATTTAAATCATTGACTACTGGAGGAATGGGAGATAAATTTATTTTAATATTAATTTTTACCATTATTCTTATGATTTTGACATTTGTTGCATATTCTTTAATAGCAGGTATATTAGCATCTATGACTACTAATACAGAAGATTATCAGCAAGTTCAAGCACCTATCATGATTATCTTATTATTAGGATATTATCTATCTATAATGGCTGGAATGTTTAAGGGCTCATTCTTTATAAAAATATTATCTTTTGTTCCACTTATATCTGCTGTGCTTTCACCATCTTTATTAGTCTTAGGTCAAATAGGATTAATTGAAATTACAGTTTCAATATTTATAATGATTATTACAATATTTTTATTAATAAAATATGGTCTTAGGATTTATAAGGTTGGAATACTTAATTATTCACAATCTGGAATGTGGAAAAAGATTTTTAAATCGATAAAGAACAAGTGATTGTTCTTTTTTTGAACTATTTGGATTAAACCACTATGGTATTATATTTGAACGCATGTATTCACAGATTTGATAACAAAAAAAACCATATAAAATGGCTTAATTTCATAAATGGTGACCGGTACGGGATTCGGACCCACATATAATAATCTAGAAAGGATATAGTGAGCTATACTTCTAAAGATTTTAGAAATAATAATTTCTTTGTACTTTATGATTTAAATGATGAAGTAGTTTGTTATTTTGATGATTTCAATGAATTATCTAGATATATTAATTTTAGGTTATGTGATTTAGTTCGTAATTATAAAGTTAGTAATTCAAATGTTATTACTATCATCATTGATAATAAAAAATTTAAACTAGCAACTTTTTGTTAGTTTTTTCTTTTATCCTCAGTTTTGTAAAGTTGAAAGATTAAAAGCAAGGGCGAGCTAAGAAGCGAGTTCATCTAGACCCTTGCTTTTTAGATTTCATAATTATAATGTTGTATTAAAACAAAGAGTTTAATTTAACTCTTTGTTTGTTACTAACTTAAAAAAATTTTTTATTTTCGTGAAAGTACGATTTTTTAGTGTTATCTTTTAATTAAGAGAGGAGGGTAAGAAATGGAAGCTACAAAGTTAGATGCTACATTAGAAACTCGAAAATCTAAAGAAGGTAATGATTATCAAGTTATAGTTATTAAACTCACTTCTAACTATGAAAAATTAGTTTTTCTAGATCGAGCTGAGTTAGAACTTTTGTCTATTTCGAATTCTAATTCTCGTAAATAATAGTAAAAACGGAATTTTGTGTGGATTCAATCTCACTACCTACTTTCTCTCCGTTTTTATATAAAAGATTAAAGGGGGTTTTGGCTAATGGAAAGTGTTTCTGTAGATAGCTTACTTGGTGTTGCCACTGGTGTATTAGAGTGGTTACTAAAGTGCGCTACTTCAATATGCAATTTTATGCTTGCTAATCCACTTGTTAGTGTATTTATAGGTATAAGTTTAGCATTTGTTGGTTTCAGAGTTGTTGCTAGAGTTATTCATAGATAGTAACTCAAGGGGGAAGCTTTTGAGTTTCCCCCTTAATTGTTTTTTAGGAGGTTTTTATGCTTATTTTATCGATTATAGCTTTTATTATTTTACTTGTTATTATTTTTAAGAAAAGTGGTAATAAAAATGTATGAAGTTGAGTTATTAAATTTAAATACTAATGAAATTTTTATCAAAAAATTTAATTCTTATAGTTTAATGAGAAAATTTGTTAATAAAGTTAATTTTTCTAAAAAGTTAAAGTTATTAATGATAACAGATAATAGTTATTTATATGATTGAGGGGTGTAATAAATGATTTATTTAATTTTAGGAATATCATTGACTTTAAATGTAGTAATGATCATAGGAATATTTTTATATTTAAAAATAAAAGTTTTAGGTATAAATAAAATAAAAAAAGAATTAGAAAGTAAATTTATAAATGATGACGATTTAGATATAATGCTTAAT
>CANPYQ010000028.1 GCA_947588865.1 uncultured Bacilli bacterium | reverse complement strand
GAGGCTAAAAATGAGCGTACTTCCTGCAGATACTTTTATAGTTGTTAATAAAACAATGTTAAGTGATAAAGATAGAAATTTACTTATTTTATTATATCAACCTATAGTTGGCCATCAATCGATAAGTTTATATTATACATTTTGGTCTTATTTAGATAAAACTGAGGTCATTTCTAATGAGTGGACACATCACCATATTTTACGAGATATGATGATTAGTAATGCTGAATATGAAGATGCAAGAGTAAAATTAGAAGCTATTGGCCTTTTAAAAACATATTTAAAAAAAGGAAGTATAAATAATTACATATATGAGCTATATTCTCCAATGAGTGCATCCGAATTTATAAATAATCCTGTGCTTAATATTGCACTTTTCAATGCAGTAGGAAAGATAGAATATGATAGGATAGTAAGTTATTTTAAAATGCCTAAAATAAATCTAAATGAATATGAGGATATAACTAGCAAATTTAGTGATATCTTCGAATTTTCCAGCAAACCTATTAATGATAACTTAATATATGATATTAAAAAGTCTAATTATAGAAAATTAGAAATATTATCTAAAATAGACATAAATACAATTTTAAGTTTAATAAGTGATGATATGCTTAATAAAAAATCTCTCACTAAAGATACAAAGGATTTTTTATATAAAATTTCTTTTATATATAATTATGATAATGATGATATGATAGAACTTATTAGAAATTCGATAAGTGAAAAACATACTATAGATAAAAAATTATTACAAGAAAATGCAAACAAATATTATAGATATGATAATATGGTTAAGCTTCCAGGCATTATATATAGAAATCAACCAGAATATCTAAGAAAAGAAAAAATTGATTCATCTAATAGATCTCGTATTATTCATATGTTTGAAACAACAAGCCCATATGATTTTATTAGTAGCAAGTATAAAACGGGAAACCCTACTAGTAGTGATTTGGCTATAATATCATATTTACTTATTGATTTAAATCTTAAACCTGGAGTTGTAAACGTTTTAGTAGATTATGTTCTTAAAATAAATAATAATAAACTTATAAAATCTTTTGTTGAAGTTATAGCTGCTCAATGGAGTAAAAGTGGTATAGAAACAGTTGAAGATGCTATGGAAATAGCGGAGAAAGAATATAAGAATACGAAAAAAACAAAAGTAAAATCTAGCAATAAAGTAATTACGGTACCTAATTGGATGAATAAAGATATAAAAGAAGAAGTAGCTACAGAAGAAGAGATAAGAAAACTTGAAGATCGTATGAAAAGGAGTTAGTTATGCATAATGTTCTAGAAAATATGGATAGTGTAAAAACAAATAATATAAATTTGGATTATGAATATAAGAAGGCTTCATCTAATACTAATTTTAAACTAATTACTAAAAATTTAAAATTAAGCTCTATAGAATTGAAAAAATATACATCGATATTAGAAGAATGTTGTAAAGAATTTGAACATTGTAAAGATTGTAAAGACTTACTGGATTGCAAGAATAAAGTGGAAGGATATTGTTATTTACCAATAAATAATAATGGGAATTTATCTTTTGTGTATAGAAGTTGTCGATATAATCAAGCTTTAAAAAATAAAAATAAGTATTTAAATAATATAAGTTTTTTTAATACCCCTGAATATTTAAAAGAAGCTAATTTACAAAATATTTATAAAACAGATAAAAATAGATTTAATGTTATAAATTGGTTAATGGATTTTTTGGATGCTTTTGAATCTAATAAGAAATGCAAAGGGTTATATCTCCATGGAAATTTTGGATGTGGTAAAACATATTTAATATCTGCAATTTTTAATGAACTTGCTAAAAAAGATTATAAAAGTAGTATAATTTTTTGGCCTGAATTTTTAAGACAAACATTTTATGATGATTTTAATGAAAAATTTGAATATGTAAAAAAAGTCCCTCTTTTGTTAATAGATGATATAGGTGCCGAAGGGTTAACAGCTTGGAATAGAGATGAAATATTATGCCCGTTACTTCAGTATAGAATGGATAATAATTTAACTACATTTTTTACCTCTAATTTAAATTTAAAACAATTAGAAGAACACTTATCAAATTCTAAAAATGGAGTAGATCAAATAAAAGCTAAAAGAATTGTATCTAGAATAGAACAATTAACAGAAGATTTGGAAATGATTAGTAAAAATTTGAGAAAATAAAAGGATATAATGAAATGGATGCATTACTAAGATATAATTTACTAAAAGACTTAAAACATATTAAATATATGTTGAATAATTGTTCAGATGAAAAATTAAAATATTTGTTAATTAGCGATATAAAAAATATTAATTATAATTTGGGATTATTAGGTACTAAAATAGTTAGAATAAATAATCAAAGTCAAAATGAAATAATAAATACGATAACGAGTAATAAAATAGAGTTTTTGAAGCTAAAACCATTTCCTGATTTTTTTCAAAATAAAAAGGTTAATTATAATGAAATATTTAAAAAATTTATAGATAGTAATAAATTTAATTTAAAACAGATATATTATGATATTTTATCTCATAATCGACTTTATTATAATACTCATAAATCTGAGATTTTAGGTCGAAATATTTATATCAACTTTTATAAAAAAAATTATATAGAAGTTTATAAAAATAATAAGGTAAAAGATTATATTAGTACAGTTCATGAATTAGGCCATTCATATTTAAACTTAATTAATGATGGATCATATAATGCTAATTATACCAGTAATTTTAGTGAAGCATTTACAAATTTTATAGAATTAAAATTTATGGATTATATAGGGGAATATAATCTTGATAAAATTTCTTTTAATTTAAAATATGATTTTTTTATGAATTTAATAGTTATCATAGAATATTTAAATGATAACCTTTCTGATTATTTATATACAACTGATACAAATTTTAAAGAGTTATATGATTATAATTATAAATTATTTCTAAGTAAATTATTAGCGCTACATTTTTATAATTTATATTCTTTGAATCAAAGTATGTGTATGAATAAATTAAACACATTTATAAATAAATTTGGAGTTTTAGATGATATAGAAATATTAAAATCTATTAATATAAATTTAGGTGATTTAAAAAACATGAAAATATTATATATGTTTTATGAAAATTTAATAAAACAGAAGAATAAAATAAAGCAAAAAATATAATATTCTATTAGATGTTGGAATTTTTTTATTCAAGTGGTATAATTATAATAGTTTAATATGATAAAAGGGTAAGGTAGGTGATATGATGTATGATTTAGGAGCACAGTTTAAAGTTGATATAAATAAATCAATAGCCAATCCAGAGTGTATAATAAAAGGGAATAAATATCGAATTACAGTTTTAACAGAAAGATTGGTTAGACTAGAATATAATGAAAAAGGAGTCTTTGAAGATTACCCAACTGAACTTGTTTTGTTTAGAAATTTTACAAAGCCTAATTTTAGAGTACAAGAAGATAATAACATTTTATTTGTTTCAACAAAATACTTTGAACTTACTTATATTAAAAATAAAAAGTTTTATGGTGGAAAGGTTTCCCCTTCTAAAAATTTAAAAATAGTATTAAAAAATAGCAATAAAGTGTGGTATTATAACCATCCAGAGGTTAGAAATTACGGGACTCTTTCTTATAAAACAGCAAATAATAAAAGTAAATTTCAACGAAGCTTATATTCTTTAGATGGTTTTGCCTCAATAGATGATTCAAAATCTTATATATTGTTAGAAAATGGTGCATTTAAAAAAAGAAATAATGAAGAAATAGATGTTTATGTATTCTTATACAATAAAGATTTTTATTATGCTCTTAATGATTATTTTTTAATTACAGGTTATCCACCATTAATTCCAAGGTATGCTTTAGGTAATTGGTGGAGTAAAAATGAATTATATACTGAAAATGATATAACGCATATAATAAAAAAATTTGAAGATAATGAAATACCGATATCACTTTTCATATTAAATAAATGGCAAGATATTAGTGGCTTTGAGTTTAATGAATATTATAAAAATGCTCAAAATATTCTTGCGTATTTTAATAGTAAAGGAATAAAGGTTGGTTTATCTATTGAAAATCCATTAGTATTTAACTCTAATAGCACACTTTTTACCAAATTAAAAAACTATTTACCAACTGATAGAAATGGTAATATTCCATTCAATTTATTTGATGAAAGAACTGTTGACGCATTCTTAAAATTAATAATACATCCTCTTAATAATATGGGAGTTGATTTTTACTTTATTGATTATTTTAATGATAAAGATTTAGATAGATTAATGATTTTGAAACACTATTTATATTATGATAAGTTTAAAGTTACTAATAAAAGAAATTTTATTAGTGCTTATAACTCTACAATTGCATCTCATAGATATCCAGTTCTTTATGCTGGAAAATCAACTGTAAGTTGGAATTCTCTTAAAGATGTTACTGTATTTAATAGCTCGGCTTCTAATATTGGTATTAGTTTTTGGAGTCATGATTTTGGTGGAACAAGTGGTGGAATTGAGGATAATGAACTTTTTACTAGGTTCATTCAATTAGGAGTTTTTTCACCTATACTTAGACTAGGTTCAGATAGTGGTAAGTATTATAAAAGGGAACCATGGAAGTGGGGAATAAAAACATCAAAAATAGTGAAAGATTATCTAAATATTAGATACAAATTAATACCTTATATATATACAGAATCATATAAATACTTTAAATATGGTAAACCATTAATAGAACCTATATATTATAGATATCCTAATCTTTATGATGATCCTCAATATTTTAATCAATACTTTTTTGGCTCAGATATATTTGTTAGCCCAATAGTTTCAAAAAAAGATTACATAATGAATAGAGCTATTCATAAAATGTATATTCCTGATGGAATTTGGTATGATTTTTTCACAGGGAAAAAATATAAGGGTAATAGAAAATATGTGGGATTTTATAAGGATGAGGAATATCCTGTATTTGCAAAAGCAGGTGCAATAATACCAATGTCTTTAAATAAGTTTAATGATACAAATATTCCCAATAAACTTGAAATACAAATATTTCCTGGGGCCAGTAATACATATAGTATATATGAAGATGATGGGGTAACAGATAATTATTTAAAAGGTGATTACATAATAACTAACATAGAATTTTTATATAAAAAAAGTAATTATAGTTTAACAGTTATTCCAGTTGAGGGTAAAACAGGGATACTCCCTAGCACTAGAGATTATAAATTAATTTTTAGAAATACAAAAAAACTTCCAAAAGTAACATGTTATGTTGGAAGTAATGTAGTGGAAAATAAAAATTATTTATATGGTACAGATTTAATAGTAGAACTTACAAATATTCCAACTACATTGCAACTTACAGTAGTATGCAGTGGTGAGGATATAGAAATAGATGCTATAAGAATAATAAAAGATGATATAATTTCAATTATAAGTGATTTACCTATAAAAACAAATATTAAACAAAAAGTAGATGATATAATGTTTGCAAACAAATTGAGTATAAAGAAAAAAAGAATTGAAATTAGAAAACTTGCTCATGGGAAAGAGTATCTAGAAAAAAAATATATAGATTTATTCTTAAAATTACTTGAATATATTGGCGAAGTGTAATATAATATCCTTAATAACATTTAAAAAGCGATGAAAAAGAGTAGTAATAATTAATTGAATATTTAGAGATAAAGTGGTTGGTGAAAACTTTAATGAAAAAATTATGAACTTACTTTTGAGCTTTTTACGTAGTATGAAAAGTGCGATAAACTTATAAAGATTAAATTAAGGTGGTACCACGTAATTTAACGTCCTTATATAAGGATGTTTTTTTATCTAATATAAATTTGAAAGGAGTAATGATCAAAGTAAATAGGGATTAAATAAACAGATGAAAAATATTTTATTATAAAAGTATAATAAAATAATTATGTTATTGATAATCTATTTTTACTTTGTTCTGTGATAATATGAAAGAATTATTGTTATATTTATTTACATTTATAATAACATATTTATTTTATGTTATATTTGTTGGAAATAGAAAAAGCGTTTTAAAAAAATTTCCTAATGGTAAAGAAATGTCTTATTTAAAATATAGATATGGTATAAAAATAAATGATAAAAATTTAAAGGCGATTTCGAATAAAATATTTTTAGCTAATTCATTTATATTATCTACTACAGTGTATATTGTGTGTTTATTTGATAATTTATTATTAGAAATAATAATTGGAGTAATCACACTTACTATATTTATATTAGTTTTATACCATTTAATAGGCATTTATTATAAGAATAAGCAGAAAGGAAGATAGTATGTATAATTTTGAAAAAGTAGAAAAAAAATGGCAAAAATATTGGGAAGATAATAAAATATTTGAGGCAAAAAATGAAGGAGATAATCCTTATTATATATTAGTAGAATTTCCATATCCTTCGGGTGCAGGATTGCATGTGGGTCATGTCAGAAGTTATACCGCGCAAGATGCACTTGCCCGCATGAAAAGAATGCAAGGGTATAATGTTCTTTATCCAATGGGATGGGATGCTTTTGGGGCTCCTGCAGAACAATATGCAATAAAGAATCATATACATCCTAAAGATGCTGTTAAAGAAAATATAAAAACATTTAAAGGACAAATGAAATCACTTGGATTTTCATTCGATTGGTCTAGGGAATTTTCAACCACTGATCCAGAATACTATAAATGGACACAGTGGCAATTTTTACAGTTTTATAAACATGGTATGGCATATAAAGATACTATTCCAGTAAACTGGTGTCCTAACTGTAAAACAGTATTATCTAATGAAGATGCAGCAGGTGGTGTTTGTGAAAGATGTGGAACTGTTGTTGTTCAAAAAGAAAAATCACAATGGATGTTAAAAATGAGTGATTATGCAGAGGATTTACTTAAAGGTTTGGATGATACAAATTTTGCTGATAAAGTAAAATTAGGACAAATAAATTGGATAGGAAAATCGGAAGGCGTTGAAGTGGACGTAGAAATATCAAGTGGAGGTAAATTTTCTATATTTACGACTTGTATTGAAACTATTTATGGCATTACATTTTTCGTAATCGCACCAGATGGTAAACTTATTAATGAATTAATGCCAAAAGTAGAGAATAAAGAGGAAGTTTTAAATTACATTGAAGAAACGAGAAAAAAATCTGCTATGGATAGGACTGAACTTAATAAAGGTAAAACAGGTGTTGAGGTCAAGGGCATAAAAGCTATTAACCCAGTTAATGGAAAAGAAGTGCCAATATTTCTAGGGGATTTTGTACTTGGTGATTATGGAACAGGGGCTGTTATGGCGGTTCCTTCACATGATCAAAGGGACTTTGAATATGCTAAAGCACATAATTTAGAGATAATAGAGGTCATAACAGGTGGAGATATAAAAGAAAAAGCATATGAGAAATATGACTATTTGGAAAATCCTGATTCCAAACTTATAAACTCAGAAGAGTTTACTGGAATGAGTGTTAAAGAGGCTAAAGAGTCTATAACAAATATGCTTATTGAAAAAGGAATCGGTAGAGTAGTTAATAATTATAAAATGAGAGATTGGATATTTTCACGTCAAAGATTTTGGGGAGAACCAATACCTATGATTTATTGTGATAAGTGTGGTTGGGTTCCTATGAATGAAGAAGATTTACCATTACTTTTACCAGATGTTGCTGAGTATGAGCCAACTGATAATGGTGAGTCACCGCTTGCTAAAATAGAAGAATTTGTAAATACTACTTGTCCAAGGTGTGGTGCACCTGCTAAAAGAGAAACAGATACTATGCCAAATTGGGCTGGTTCTAGTTGGTATTTTTTAAGATTTATGGACCCACATAATACTAAGGAATTTGCATCAATGGATGCTATGAAGTATTGGGGTAAAGTAAATTGGTATAATGGTGGTATGGAACATACTGCAAGACATTTACTTTATGCAAGGTTCTGGGTACAGTTTTTATACAATATAGGACTTGTTCCAAATAAAGAAATGATTTGGACTCGTGTAAGTCATGGAATGATTTTAGGCGAATCTGGAGAAAAGATGAGTAAATCGAAAGGTAATGTTGTAAATCCTGATGATATTGTTAAAGAATATGGGTGTGATGCACTTAGAACTTATGAGATGTTCATAGGTGACTATGAAAAAGATGCATCATGGAGTGAGAATGGTCTTAAAGGTTGTAAAAAATTTTTGGATAGAGTATATAGACTAGGCACTAAACTTAATGGGGATTTTAACTATTCAAAAAATGTAGAAATACTTATTAATCAAACAATTAAAAAAGTAACTGATGATTTAAACAACATGAAATATAACACGGCAGTATCCGCACTTATGATTTTACTTAATGAACTTGAAAAATTAGACACAATATCTAACAAAGATTATAGAACACTCCTTCATTTACTTAATCCAATTGCTCCTCATATAACTGAAGAGTTAAATGAAATATATAATTTAGGAGAAAAGTTTTGTAAATCAAGTTGGATAAATTATGATGTTAATAAGTTGGAAAATGATACATTTACTATGGTAGTTCAGGTAAATGGAAAAGTAAGAGGAAAAATAGAAGTGGATTCTAATACTACAGAAGACGAAATGAAGAAGTTATCTTTAACTATTGATAATGTAAAAACATTTATAAATGATAAAGAAATATTAAAAATTATCGTTATACCTAAAAAACTTGTAAATATAGTAATAAAATAAAAAAAAGAAACTTTAATAAATTTCTTTTTTTTTATATATTTGTTATCAGAATTTTAATATTTGCAAACAGAATGTAATTTATGAATTAAAATTATATGTAAAATTTAAAAAACTCGTTTTTGATATATTTTTTTTAATATGATAAAAGATTATCTGAAAGGAGAATTTTATGAAAAAAATAATATTTATTTTAACACTTTTTGTTATTTCTGTTACTAACATACAAGCGCTTTCAAAATTTTATTTGGAACAAAAAGTACCTAATATGTATATTGAATCACATACAGGTAGTAATGTTCATAATGGAGCACCTTTTGTAATTAGAAGAGAAGATGGCGCACTGGCATACTGTATTAATCCATATGAAATGATTAATACAAATGAGTATTATTATGAATATGACAGTAATAATGAACTATTTAATTTAACTGATGAGCAATTAGATAGAATGAATCTAATATCATACTATGGATATAATTATAAAAATCATACAGATTTAAAATGGTATGGAATAACACAGTATTTAATATGGAAAACACTTAATCCAAATGATATATTTTTTACAGATGTATACTATGGAAGCAGAATTGATGCCTATGTTGAGGAAGTAAATGAACTTGAAGAACTTGTGAAAAATTATTATTTATTACCGTCTATAGCTAATAATTATATAGAATATAAAAATAATGGTAGTTATAAACTTACTGATTCTAATAATACATTAATGAATTATGAAATTGTATCTAGTGATATAGATGCATATATAGAAAATAATAGTTTAAATATAACTACTAAGAGTGATGGAATATATAAAATAAAATTTATAAGAAAGGCACCATCAGTAAGCAATTATATGCTTTATAATTTACCTAATGCTCAAGCTATAATTACTCCAGGGAAAGCTAAAGATATTGAATTTGTTTTGACGATAGAAGTAAATAGTGGATCAGTTACTGTAAATAAATTAGATAGTGAAAGTAAAAATAGACATAGTGCTTCTTTAAAAGGGGCGGTATATGGTATATACAAACTTGATGGAGAATTGCTAACTACTATTGAGACAGATGAAAATGGTAAAGCAGATATTTATAATTTAGAACTTGGACAGTATTATATTAAAGAGATAACTCCAAGTGCAGGCTATGAACTTGATACTAATACATATTATATAAACATAACAAAGGAAAATAAAAATTTTGTTATAAATTCTTATGAAAAAGTTATAAAAGGAGAAGTAGTAATAAATAAATACTATGGAGAAGATAATAATTATGAGCTTGAAGATGATGCAATTTTTGAAATATATGATTGTGATAATAATTTAATAGGCAAGTATGAAACAAAAGGAGGATTTTTTAAAGCCACACTAGATTATGGTGATTATTATTTATTACAAATAAAAGGAAAAGATGGGTATAAATTTGTGGATAAATTAGATATTGAAGTTAGAGAAAATAAAAAGTATATATATGATTTATATAATAAAAGAGAAGTTGTATATGTTCCTAATACATATAAAAATGAATATTCAAAGGATTATAAATCTACATCCTTTTACCTAATACTCACGGGATTTGTATTTGTATTAATAGATCTAATAAAAGTAATTTAAATAAATATAAAACAAAAAAAGCTTGTTAGCTTTTTTTATAATATAAATTTTTAATTTCTTTGATAAATCAATTATTATTTTTCCTTACATCATTTATAATTGTTGTAATAATAGGGTATCTACCAGTTTTATCATATATAAATGAAGATAAATTAGTAATAATATCAGTTTTAATTTCGCTAAATATACAATTAATTTTAAGCCTATTGTTGATTATATTATTTGCTTCTTTTTCAATTTCTTTTAAAAGTTCAATATTGTCTTGTATTAAAACAAATCCTCTAGTTGTTATATTTGATGGCATTACAAGCTCTTTTTTTGATGTATCAATATTTGCAATAACAACAACAATTCCATCGCTAGACATAATTTTTCTTTCTCTCATTACTGCATTACCAATTTCACCAATTCGGTTACCATCTACATATACATCCCCTGATTGGATATTTTTATCTCTTTTAATTACACCTTTATAAAGCGATAAAACTTCACCATTTTCAAGCACAAAAGTATTCTCCTTAGGCATTCCGCACTCAATAGCTAATTCAGCATGACTTTTAAGCATTCTATATTCGCCATGAAAAGGCATGAAATATTTTGGATTAATTAGTCTTAACATTAATTTTAATTCCTCTTTATTACCATGACCTGATGTATGCACATCATTTAGTGAAGTATTAGTATATACTTTAACTCCCTGTAAATATAGTTTGTTAATTATTTTAGAAATACTTAATGCATTACCAGGAATGGCAGATGATGAGAATATTACAACATCATCTGGTTGTAGTTTAATTTGCCTATGAGAATTATTTGCTATCCTAGATAGTGCAGCAAGTGGTTCCCCTTGTGAACCAGTACAAAGTAAGCATACTTCACTTGAGGGAAGTGCATTAGCTTCATCTGGTGAAACAAATATTTCTTTATGCTTAATATATCCAGATTTTAAAGATATTTCTATATTGTTTTCCATACTTCTACCGAATATGGCAATCTTTCTATTATTTCTTTTACAAGTATCTACAATATGTTTAAGTCTATATATATTGGAAGCGAATGTAGCTATTATAATTCTGCTTTTAGTTTGAGAAAATATATGAGATAAAGCAGCATCTACTTTGGATTCACTGGTACTCATACCTTCATTTAGTGCATTTGTACTATCACTAAGTAGAAGTGATACACCGTGAGAACCAATACTTGCCATTTTATGAATATTTGCCATAGGACCAATGGGAGTTAAATCAAATTTAAAATCTCCAGTTGTAACTATATTTCCGTTTGGTGTATGAATTACTATACCATGTGAGTCTGGAATAGAGTGGGTAGTCCTAAAAAATTCAACAGACATGGTTTTAAATTTAACTTTAGTATTCTCATCATAAACATACAAGTTTTTATAGTTAATATTTCGCTCTTCCAATTTTTTTCTAATTAATCCAGCCGCTTGATTAGGTGAATATATTGCAGGTATGTTAATAGCCTGTAATAAAAAAGGTATACCACCTATATGGTCTTCGTGTCCATGGGTTATAAATAAAGCCTTAACCTTATTTTCATTCTTTTTAAGAAATGTAAAATCAGGTATTATGTAATCAACTCCAGGAAGTTCTCCAGATGGAAATGTTATTCCAACATCAGTAATAATTATCTCATTTCCAGTCATAAAACAGTACATATTTTTACCAACTTCACCAAGTCCGCCAAGCGCGAATATTTTTGTACTAATTACATTGTTATTTATGAATTTCATTATTTCACCTCCATTTTTAAGTTTAATTAGACTATACAATTATACTATTAAATCAAATTTTTGTCTAGTCAAATAAAAAAAGACTTAAGTCTTTTATCTATTATAATATTCAACGATTAGTGAATCATTAATATTACTATTTAATTCAGATCTTTCTGGATATCTTACAAATGTAGCAGTTAATTTAGTATCATCATATGTAATGAAATCAACACGCTTAGAAAGAGCTTGTAAAGAATTTTTTACAATAGCAAGTTCTTTATCAGATTCTTTAATAGCAATGATATCACCAGGTTTACATCTGTATGATGGAATATCAACTTTTTTACCATTAACAGTTATATGTCCATGATTTACAAGTTGCCTAGCACCTCTTCTTGTAGTTGAAAAACCAATACGATATACTAAATTATCCAATCTGCTTTCAAGTAATTTAAATAGGTTTTCCCCGTGAACACCTTTCATTTTGCCTGCATCTTCAAAAGTTCTTCTGAATTGTTTTTCGTTTAAACCATACATAAATCTAACTTTTTGTTTTTCTTGTAATTGTACACCATAGTTAGATAATTTTTTAGCTTTCTTACTTCCATGAATACCAGGGGCATAAGGCTTTTTAGTTAATTCTTCTCCTGTTTCTAAAGTAGAGAAACCTAAACGACGACTTACACGATAATTTGATTTAGTGTATCTTGACATGAGACTCTCCTTTCTTACGAAAAGACTTTCTTTGCCTAATTATAGGGTGTTTGTTTTAATATATTCACTAATAAGCTTTAGTTACTAATAAACCATCAGGAACAAACGCGTTATAAAAATCAAAGATTGCTTAATTCGCAAGTATAATTATATTATTAATTTTATGTATTGTCAAGGAAAATATTAATTATAAATAATTTTTTTAAAGTTGGTTAAATGAAAAGTAAATGTCATATTAACTAATAAAAATGATAAATGTAAGAGAAAATGGGAGAAAAAGCAAAAA
>CANPYQ010000027.1 GCA_947588865.1 uncultured Bacilli bacterium | reverse complement strand
ATATAACAAAAAAAACAAGAAAATCAAGTTATAACTTAACTTTCTCATTTTTCTCCCCCAAAACTCTTTACACTAACAATATTTTTTTTATTTAATTTAAATTATAAGATTTTCTAAATATTATATATATATCATTTTATCTTAATAAATTAAGTACGAAAAAATACAGTTTTTAATTTTTCACTTTCAAAATTGAACAACTGTATTTTTTGTAAATTTCATATAAAAAGCTATTTAATCTTTTCTTCAAACATTTTAATTATTTTACTATATTCTGTTTCTTTAAATAATCTTTTTTCAAAAGTCAAATATTCACTTGATTTTTTAAATTTGATTTTAAAATAATTTTTCTTAATAACAATCTTTTTTATATTATTATACTTATAGTCGGTTTTAGATTTATTTAGTGTTAAAGAAAACTTATTTGGAGTCAATTCTAAAGTATATTTCCCATATGTACCATAATTCATCATCTCATTTACTTTTAAATATGCGATTACATATAATTTATTTAATATATATATTAAAATTATAAGTCCAATTACAAAAAGTGGTAAATAAATTAAAGAAATAGTTTTATATGATAAAACTAAATAAATTATCATTCCTACAATAAACAATATTATATTATTTATACGTCTTGATCTAATCAAATATTTTTTATATTCATCTTTTGTGTATTCAAAATTTACTTTCATTTTAACATCTCCTTTAAAAACTGGCCTGTATAACTTTCGTTTACCTTAATAATATCTTCAGGGGTACCTTTTGCGATAACTAAACCGCCTCCACTACCTCCTTCAGGTCCTAAATCTATTATATAATCAGCTACTTTTACAACATCTAAATTATGTTCTATCACTAGTACCGTATCTCCATTATCTACTATTCTATTTAATATATCAAGAAGTTTTTTAATATCATGTGTATGAAGTCCAGTTGTGGGTTCATCAAGTATAAATAAACTCTTTCCTGTAGGTTTTTTTTGGAGTTCTTTAGCAAGTTTAATGCGCCCTGCTTCGCCACCTGAAAGTGTTGGAGCACTTTGTCCGAGTTTGATGTATGAAAGCCCAACATCCATCATTACTTGTAGCTTATCTCTAACCTTAGGAATGTTTTTAAAAAATTCTAATGCTTCTTCTACATTCATTTCAAGTACATCATATATACTTTTTCCTTTGTATTTTACTTGAAGTGTTTCTCTATTATATCTAGTACCACGACATACTTCGCATGGAACATACACATCTGGCAAAAAATGCATCTCTATTTTTTTTACACCATCACCCCAACAAGCCTCGCATCTACCTCCTTTTACATTAAATGAAAATCTACCCTTATCATATCCTCTCATCTTAGCTTCTTTAGTAGAAGCAAATACATCTCTTATATTGTCAAACACTCCTACATAAGTTGCAGGATTACTTCTTGGGGTTCTGCCTATTGGAGCTTGGGAAATATCTATTACCTTATCAATATTTTCAAGTCCAAGTATTTTCTTATGCTTACCAGGTTTTACTTTAGTTTTATATAAATTAGCCGCAACGCTTTTATAAAGTATTTCATTTACTAAACTACTTTTCCCACTCCCAGATACACCTGTTACACATATAAATTTACCAAGTGGAAATTTAACATCGATATTTTTTAAATTATTCTCACTGGCACCTTTAATCTCTAAATATTTACCATTACCTTTTCTTCTTTTCTTAGGTACTTCTATCCTTAATTTACCACTTAAGTATTTGCCGGTTAAACTATTTTCATTTTCCATGATTTCTTTAGGTGTTCCACAGGCTACAACCTCACCACCATGTATTCCTGCAAGTGGACCAATATCTACTAAATAATCACTTGCAAGCATAGTATCTGTATCGTGTTCTACCACTATTAAAGTATTACCTAAATCTCTCATTTCAAGTAATGAATTTATAAGTCTTGCATTATCTCTTTGATGGAGCCCAATACTTGGTTCATCAAGTACATATAATACTCCAGTTAGATGAGATCCTATTTGAGTGGCAAGACGAATTCTACCTGCTTCACCACCTGACAATGTACCTGCCATTCTACTTAATGTTAAATAACTAAGTCCTACATTTATCAAAAACTTTAATCTGCTTTTAATTTCTTTGAGTATTAGTTCAGCAATTTTCTCTTGTTCTTTTGTAAGTTTTAAATTATCTAAGAATTTATATAAATCGCCTATTGATAACTCAGTCATTTCGTATATATTTTTATTATTTATTTTAACTGATAATACAGATGAGTTTAATCTAGCACCCTTACAAGTTGTACAAGGAAGTTCCATCATAAATTTATCTAACCATTCTCTGATCCATCCACTTTTAGTTTCAATATAACGTCTTTCTAAGTTATTTATTATGCCTTCAAAATAATCAGTAGTAGTTCTTGTATTTCCATTATTTGCAACATAATTAAATTCAATAGGTTTATCTGATCCATATAAAATTAAATTAAGTTCCGCTCTTTTTAAATCTTTGATTGGTTTATTCAAATCTATATTATAATGTTTAGCTAAAGTAATCATCTGTGTATATGATATTGAGGCATCCATGTTATAAGCAACAATTCCACCCTCCATAATACTTTTAGTCTTATCAGGCATTATCAAGTCTTCATCTATCTTTTGTTTAAAACCTAAACCATTACAGTCTGGACATGCGCCGTATGGAGCATTAAAACTAAATAGTCTTGGCTCAAGCTCAGGAAGCGAAAAATCGCAGTCTGGGCATGCGTATTTTTCACTCATAACGATTTCATTTAAACCGACTACATCTATAACACATTTACCTTTAGATAATTTACAAGCAAGTTCAATCGCTTCACTTAATCTACTTCTAATATCTTGTTTTATTATAAGTCTATCTATTACGACATCTATATTATGCTTTTTATTTTTTTCTAAGGAAATATCTTCAGAAAGTTCGTATTCTTCACTGTCTATTCTAACTCTTGAATATCCATCCTTTTTTAAGTACTCAAGTAAATCTTTTTGAGTACCCTTCTCTCCATGAATGACGGGAGATAATACTCTTATTTTAGTACCCTCACTAAGCTCTAATACTTGATTTGTCATCTCTTCTATACTTTGACTTGATATTGGTTTATTATGATTAGGGCAGTATGGCACACCAATTCTAGCATATAAAAGGCGCAAATAATCATATATTTCCGTTATAGTTCCAACTGTACTTCTTGGATTATTGTTAGTAGTTTTTTGATCTATACTTATACTAGGACTAAGTCCTTCTATACTATCTACATCTGGCTTATCAGTTCCTCCTAAAAATTGTCTTGCATAAGCACTGAGACTTTCTACATATCTTCTTTGCCCTTCTGCATATATAGTATCAAAAGCTAGACTACTTTTACCACTTCCAGATACTCCAGTCATTACTATTAATTTATTCTTCGGTAACTCCAAATCAATATTTTTTAAATTATTTTCCCTTGCACCTTTAATGATAATTTTATCCATAAACTTCACCAAGCATTATTATAACACTATTTTAAAAATTACAAAAGAAAAATAGTGATTATTTACCACTATTTGTTTCATCAATTTTTGATAACTTTTATTATACAAATAATTAATTAAATCATATATTATATATTATCATTTTTAAATTTATTTTGTACTAATAAAATTTCTTATTTCTTTTTATATTTTAATTCTTTTTGATATCCTGCTTCATATTTTTGGTTCATCGTATTTTCAAATTCAGTATTATTTTTTATAAATTCCTCTATTGTTTTCTCTCTTAAGTCCTGAAGAAAGTATATTTTATTTAATATAATTTCTTTTTCTTTACTAATATCTTCATTAATTTTTTTTAACTGTTCTACTTTATTAAAATTAATATCTGTTTGGCGTAATTTATCGCTTTTCTCCAGTTCTAATTCATTTTTTTTATCAGACATCTGTTTTAAATCATCTTCAGAATAGTAAATTTTTTTTCTCTTTTTTAAAGTTAAAAATTTTTTTGTATTACCAAATAACCCTAATGTAGTACCAATAATACTTAATGAACTAATAATTGATAATATAGCTACACCTTCTACTATACTATGTATTGATAATAATATTATTATCAAACCTAACAAAATTGAAATACATATTTTTATTTTTCCTTTTGTTTTGCTTATATCTTGATTTAAAATTTTACTATTTTGTTCACCTTCACTTAAAATACTTATATTGTAAGATATATCACCTAAACTAATTTGATTATAAGTAGACTCCTTTTCTAAATTATTTATTGTATCATTATTTTTCTTAACTTCTTCTTCAATTCGTTCTATTTCTTTTTTTAACCTTTCTATTTCTATCATTATTTTATCCATAATATTCCTCCTAAATACAAAATGCTATAAGCATTTATGTGCATTTTATTATAACACTGCAAAAGAAAAATGTAAATCATTTTATTTACATTTTTCTATAAAATATTTAAATAATTTATTTTGATTATTATCATATTTAATCATATTTTCAGGATGCCATTGAACTCCTATAAAAAATTTTTTATTATTATCTTCCACAGCTTCTATATAACCGTCATCGCTCAAAGCTGATACTCGAAGAGAAGTATTTATTATTACTGATTTATGTCTACTATTTACTTTAATTGTATCTTTTTCTAATATTTTATAAAGTTTTGAATTATTTTTAATATTTACATAATGAGAGTAATCTGATTTTTGTTTATGATTATTTATTTCTATCATTTTGCCACCAAATAAAGTACCCATTAACTGCATTCCTAAGCATATTCCAAATGCTGGTTTATTTATATCATATATATACTTTAATGCTTTTAAATCATATTTTTCAAAATCATCCCCACCCTGAAATATTATACCATCACATATATCTATTAATTCTTTATAATCTTCCTCTAATATTAAACCGATAGGAATGCCATTATTATTAATTACTGCATTACATATATCATTATAAACAATATTAATATTGTGGCCATCTTTACTAAAATTAGATCTTGTAATTATTCCTATAATAGGCATATTATCACCAATAAATTTTATTATATAATTTTTTTAATATTACAAAAAAACTATATAAGTAATATAGTTCATTTTTTAAACATATTTTTATTTAAAGCCTCTCTTACTGGATTATTTACTCTTAATTCGGTATTTAAATTCCTCATTTTACTAGTTCTTAATACGAAATTTTCCATACTACCTCGTACATCATCGTTCAAAACAATATTTTTATCATGATTAACTGTTGTAATATCACTTTTATTTTCTTGAATTTTCATTTGAGCAAATGAAGTATCAGAATAACTTTTTTTTAAATTGTTTCTATCATTCGAATTATGAATGTAGATACTTCGTTCATTAAAACCATCAGTATTATAATTCATTAATCCACTCACCTTTATACAAACAGTATTCATTATAGCTACATAAATCATCTCTAAAAGTATATTTATATATTTTTTTATCTTTATTATTTATATTATTGAATATATTTTGAAGTTCTTCTAAAGTTGTAAAAGTTCCTGTTTGCAAGATGTTTTTCATATCTGGATCACTATATATCGTATAATTATTATCTATTACATTTGCAAAGCCTACATAATAATAAACAATAAGATTATCATTATCATATTCAGCTTTTATATATTGCTCTAAATTATAATATTTTGTATTACTCTGTTTAGAAGTGCATAAACCATTATAAATAAATCTATAATTTAAACTATCATAACTCCAATATCCTGTATAACTACTATTTGAATCTTCAGGAACATAAAAATCTTCTAAAGTATAATTAACATTTTTACCTAATATATTCTTTATTCTAAGTTTTATATAATCTTCATTAAATTGTTTTGATTCATTTGTACAAGTCCCAATTCCTTCATACGAAGTTATATTACCTTCATATATATCTAAATAAGCATTTAATAAAATATCAGAATTAGACATATCTTTAAATGTAAATTCATTTAAATTATAATAAGTATTTGAATCAAATACACTACTCCTCATTAATGGATAATGTATACTTTCTAATGTTTCATTATCTACTTCTTTAGTTACATTTGTATTTTTTTTATCAGTATAATTTATCTTTGGTAAACTTAAATACTGAAAATATTTATAAATTTTGGGAAACATTAATACTAAAATAGCTATTATTAAAAATAAAATTATTAAAAATAAATTACCTCTATTTTCCGATTTCTTCTTTTTTTCCATTTTATCACCCTATATTAAATTTTTCCTTTTAAATACTTCAATTCCTTCTTTTACATATATAGTAACCTTACCTTTTTTTGTGAATTTTATAAATCCCAATCCCTGTATAACTATATCTTCTTTACCGTTCAATACTAAATCGTATTTTTTTAAACATTTTAAATCTTTTATATCCTCATAATACCTTCTTATTAATAAGTTGTTTGACATATAAAGTGTTAAATCATTTTTATATACATCTAATCTTAATATATCTTCTATCAAAATTATTTGTTTATTATTTACTTGATATGTAATAGGTTTTATCTCCTTACAGGGAATTATCTTTTTTAATTTTGAAGAATCAATATAATTAATAATGTCGCCTTCATCTAAAAGTCCCGGTGTATCGATTAAAACTAAGTCATCATTTACCTTTACTTCTATGGAATCTATTGTAGTAGATGGAAGATTACTCGTAGTAATATTTACATTATTATCAGAATAGTTATATAAAATTTTATTTATTAATGTGCTTTTGCCTGAGTTGGTAAACCCTACAACATATACTCTATTACTAATTTTATACATATTTATTTTATTGTAAAGTTCATCCAAATTATAATTTTTCTTACTACTTATTATAACCGTATCTAATATATTTATTTTATATTGACTAAAATAATTACTTAAATTTTCATCATTACAAGATTTAGGTAATATATCTCTTTTTGAAAGTACTAACAGTATATTATTTGACAAATATTTAGAAAATTCATCTAAGTGTTTACTTATATTAAACAAATCTACTACAAGTACTACTAAATCATTAGTAAAATTTATATTCTTCAATATTTCTATATACTCACTATTATCTCTTGTTACATATTTATAATCATTATAATTTTTTATCTTAAAGCATCTTTCACATAATTTATTATTAATATTATTTGTAAATCCTAAAATATCTTTATATTGTGTTTGTAATTTTACACCACATCCTAAACACTTACACATAATATCTACCTTTAGTAAATAGATCTTTATCTCGTAATTTTTTTTGTATTTTGTGTTCTTTTATTCTCTTAATACGAGCTAAAGGGAATTCGATTTTACTAATTTGATCTACAAGAATTGTAGTTATACCAATAGTATTTCCACATACAACATCATCGAGCATAGAATCACCTATAATAGCTATCTCATCTAATCCAAAATTACTATTTATTATAAAATTATTAATTTTGCTTATATGAGGCTTTTTGGTACTATATATATAATCTACTTTTAATTCTTCATGAAAAGGTTTAACACGAGCTTTAATGCTATTGGATGCAATGCATATTTTAAAACCAAATTCTTTAAGTTTTTTAAACAAGTTTTTATTATCTTCTCTTGGTAAACTTTCATTAATAGATACTAGTGTATTATCTAAATCAAAAATCAAAAATTTAATACCTCTAGACAATAATGCCTCATAATCTATTTTGTAAATGTTTTCTTGATAAATATCTGGTACATATATTTCCATAGAACACCTTCATTCTATTATAATTTTAACATATATAAATCAATGAATCAATTATTAATTACAATTTATCGTTATCTTATTACATTCATGATCAAAGGAACTAATTGTTTCTTTCTAGATAAACAATTTTGTAAAAAATAACCTTGATAAACATTATTTGTTGATAAAGCCTCACTAACTAAAATTTCATGATTTTTATCATAAAATATATATGATCCATTTTTTATGATATCTGTAACACATAATATAAATAGTTCTAATCCTTTATTAATTGACATTTCAGTTATTGAATTTATATAATCTTCTTTCTTATTTAAAATTTCCTCTGGATTAAAAGTAATAACCTGCGAAATCGCTATTTTTTTATTATTGACATTATATAATTTTAAATCTCCCTCAATTATTTCTTTTATTGTTTTTCCACTTAAATTAGTACCCGCTTTAAACATCTCATTTGAATATGAATCTATATCTATATTAGATATTTGTGATAATCTTTTAGCTACATATATATCATATTCTGTAGTCGTAGGGCTAGTTAATTTAAGAGTATCTGAAATAATACCACTCAACATAATACCAGCAATATTTTTAGAAATATCAATATTATTTTCATTATACATTGAATATATAATACTATTAGTACTTCCAACTGTCATACTTCTAAAGTTGATAGGCATATTAGTGGTTAATGCACCTATATTGTGATGATCAACAATCTCCAATATTTCAGCTTCATTCAACCCATCAACACTTTGATTACAATCATTATGATCAACAAGGATAACTTGTTTTTTATTAACATTTTTTATGTCTGTTACTCTGATTAAACCAAGACAAGTTCCTTTATCATCCACAATAGGATAATTGTTATATCCATATCTTATACATTTTTCTTTAAAATCATCATAATAATCATTTTCATTAAAACTAATATTTCTATTTTCTGTCAATAAGTCCTTAGCATATTTAGATAAATTTATCAATTTTGACACCATAAAAGTATTAAAATGAGTTTTAATAATATTTACTTTATTTTTTATAGCAGTATTCAAATATTCTTCTTTAATATTTAAATTATCAACAAGTATTAATAATTTTATTTTATTTTCAATAGCTAATTTTATTAAATTTTGATTATTACCTACTATCATTACAGTATTATTAGCTAATTGTAATTGTGTTAAAAAATTTGAGCTTTTAAAGGGAGCAACCAATATATTTCCATTAATTTCATCATCAAATTTTAATACTAATTCACCATCTAAAACTTCAATAATATTATCATATGAAGTATGAATTTTAATAAAATCTCCGTTTATAAGTTCTTCACCTATCATTTTAGAAGTAATCAAACCTTTTATCTTCCTATCATTATTTACAATGGGTATACCTGTTATGTTATTTTTTTTCATATATTTATAAGCATTATTTATTGAACTATTTTCACTTATAAAACAATCTTTATAATAATTCAAATCTTTTAATTGCAATTTTACATCTTCTAAATATTCAGGAATATTAATATTAAAATGCTTTAAAACAAATTCTGTTTCTTTATTTATATGATCTAAAATCATTGGTTTAGCATTCATTCCTAATTCTCTTTTTAAATTAGCTAAAGCTATCGATGCCGTAACTGAATCAGTATCTGGTTTTTTGTGTCCAAATACGAATATTTCTCTCATATATCTACCTCTTAATTTTAATTTTATTTGTTTGGATCTACTATAATTTTAACTGCATCACTTACTCCAGAAGTTAATTTTTCATATGATGCTTGAACATCATCAAGTCCAACTATACTATCGAGAAATTTAAGCATATTTATTTTTTTACTAGACATTAAATTTATACAAGTTTGAAACTCATCTTTAGTATAAGCAATAGCACCTTTTAAAGTTAATTCATGCATAACAGCTATAGCTGTAGGAATTGCAACAGGAGTCATTGATACACCAACAAGTACAACCGTACCTCCTGTTTTAACAGTTGTAAGTGAACTACTAACCGCACCAGTATTACCGCAACACTCTATTACTATATCAAATCCAATATCAGTTTTGTTCATTACATTTTCTAAAAATTTAGGATCCAATGCATCCATCCATTCATCTGCAACTCCCAAACTTACTGCCTTCTGACCTCTTGCTTTATTTGTTTCCGAAACTACTACTAAACTTGCCCCTTCCATTTTAGCAAACATAGCAGAAACTAATCCTATAATTCCACCACCAATTACTAAAACTTTATCTCCTACCTTTATATCCGCAAGTTTTGAAGCATGAAGTCCTACTGCTGTAGGTTCTGTCATTGCTGCCTCTTCATCTGTTATATTATCTGGAACTTTAACTACCATATCTGGTCTAATAGCTACAACAGGTGCGAGTGCTCCTGGATTGGTTAACGAAAGTCCAGTAGCCTTATCCCAAGTATGAATACAATACTGAGGATTGCCTGATTTACATGCATGACATTCTAGGCAAGGCGAAATTGGTAAAGCTGTTACCCTATCACCTACTTTAAGATCTTTTCTACTTCCAGGATCTTTAACTACTCCTGAAAATTCATGCCCCATAACAAGTCCAATAGGCTCACCTACATACCAATAATGAATATCTGAACCGCATATACCTGCTTTTTTCACTTCAATAATTACATTTTCACCGTCAGCTACTGGTTCTTCAATTTCCTTTATTTCAAATTCTTTTATTCCTTTTAATGCAACGCTTCTCATAAATACCTCCTAATACTATAATAATAGTATACCATAAATAAAAAAAAAGAAAAAGAGTTTTAACTCTTAAAAACTTATATTACCTCCTAATATATTTTTTAAATATTTAACATATAATTCAATTAAATTACATTTTTCAACATCTTCACTCACAGTAAGATCCACTTCATTTATTACATTATTATTATTTTTTACATATATTTTGCCGATAATATCTCCTCTTTTTATAGGTGTGATAATTTCATCTAACTTTACTTCATAATTTGGATTTATCTGTCCTTCACTTTTTTTATAAAGTATATTTACATCTTTTACTGGAACTATTTTAATTTCATCAATCTTAGCTTTTGATAAACTTATTTTTTTTACAACACTATTCTTTGAAAGAACTTTCTTCAATCCTACTTGCGCAAATGCATAGTCTAACATTGATGATACTTCATTATTCCTTGTTCCACTGTCTGGTTCACCCATAACAGTAGCGATTATTCTCATACCATCTTTTTTCATTGTTGCAGTAAGGCAAAAACCAGCTCCTTCTGTATATCCAGTTTTAAGACCATCTACTCCTTCTTTAAATCTTACTAATTTATTGGTATTTACAAGCCATATTTTCTTGTCTGTACCCTCTCTTAAATATGTTTCATATATACTTGAATATTCTAATATTTTTTTATGTTTAACTAATTCTTTTGCAATATATGCCATATCATAAGCACTAGAGTAATGACCCTCTTCATCTAATCCATGACAATTTTTAAAATTACTATCATTAAGTCCTAATTCTTTTAGTTTATCATTCATCATTTTAACAAAGTTTTCTTCTGTTCCAGCTATAGCTTCCGCAAGAGCTACTACCGCATCATTACCACTTGCAATAGTAATACCTTTAAGTAAATCATCAACGCTCATTTGCTCACCAGTTTCAAGCAAAATTTGAGATCCACCCATACTTGAAGCATTACTAGATACTGTTATCATCTGATCGAGTGTTAATACCTTATTTTCAATTGCTTCCATTATAAGTAATAAACTCATCATTTTGGTCATACTTGCAGGTTCTAATTTTTCATGAGAATTATATTCATATAATACTTCCCCTGTACTTTCTTCAATTAATATTGCACTTTTAGCATTTTTTGCTAAAATATTATTATTTTCAATATTTTCCTCTGCATTTATATTTATAAATGGAATCACTAATAATAATATTAATAATATTATGCTTTTTTTCATAACTCACCTCTAATTAAGATTATGAAATATATAAGAAAAAAGAATAATTATTTAACAAATATTCTATATTTTTGTGAGGCTACTAGTCTATATATTTTTTCCATAAATTGGTACAAAATATATGTTGACTGGTGGTGAATGCACTGTGAGAAATGAAATAATGGATAAAAAATACACTTTAGATGATGAATACTATTATGGTATTATCAGGGAAAATATAAAAAAATATAGAAAAGCCAAAAATTTAACACAGCAAAATTTAGCTGATATGACTGACATTTCAAGAGAATATATTTGTGATATTGAAAATAAACATAGAAATAAACATATTTCAATTTCTTTACTTGGCAGAATTGCAGAAGCTCTTGATTTAGATATATCTATATTTTTTAAAAATAATAATGACTAGAAAATTATTCACTAGTCATTTTTTGAAAATAAAAAGTGTAATTTTTGTGAAATTAGCATTTAACTATTGACAGTGCCAAAATCAAGAGTTATAATTACAGTGAAAAATAATTATATTTCACACATATTTTTCGTTATAGTTTACATACTAGTTATAAGGAGGGATAATATGTTGCCAAGATTAACGAAATTTGATGTATTAGATGACATATTTAATGATTCATTTTTTACAAAAAGGGAAAGTAATATAATGAAAACTGACATAATTGAAAAAGAAAATAATTACATTTTAAAAATAGATCTTCCAGGATATAAAAAAGAAAATATAAAATTAGAATTAAATAATGGATATTTAACAATCAGTGCTTCAACATCAAGTGAAGTTGATGATAATATTGAAAAAGATAATTATATCCATAAAGAAAGATTCTATGGAAAATGTTCTCGTTCCTTTTATGTTGGTAATATTACTAACGAAGATATTTCTGCATCATTTAAAGATGGTATTCTAAATATAACTTTCCCTAAAGAAAATTTAAAAGAAGAAGAAAATAAAAAATACATCGAAATAAATGATTAAATATTTAGTCAAAGCTATGAATAAAAACATAGCTTGTGATAGCCCTATAAGGGTATATTAGCTAGCCATTTAAAGGTTAGCTTTTATTTTTGCTATTTACTCATAACTACTTGTATGAGAAGAACTCTTATACTCTTTCTTTACCGTTTTATCTTCTATTTGTTATTATTTTTCTTTACCTTGTATATATTTATTGTTACCTCATTTAGACTATCTTACTTACATAATATCATATTGTTCAAAAATTTCTATTTCATAATTATATTTAAAATTTTATTAACTTGTTTTAATGTCTTACTACATCATTTCTCAATTCTAATATATCCTCTTCATAGTATTTTTGATAAGGATTAGCATGGTGAATAACAAAGGTAACTCCGTTTTTATTTCTTTTATCTAAAATTATTCCTATATATTTTTTAAATATAACCATATCCTCACCTTGTCCTTCTTTTATTTTTGAAATATCAGGTTTATCATCAATTTCATTTTCGTCAAAATCAAAATCACTGTATTTCTTATGTGGAATGCAATTAAATTTATATAAATATAAACAGTAAATAAAATAACTATTACTAATATAATATATAAATCATTAAAACTTTTTTATTTATATCTAATTACCATGTAATAAATTACTACATATTTCAATAGTATTTTACAAAATTTGGAGTTATTTATCAAATTATCTTCTATTTTATATTTTTTATTATAATAAAAAACTAATTCTTTTTTCAATTGAATTTCAATTGAATTATTTACTCTTTTTTACTGAAAATTTAAAAATTTTCAAGTGAAGTGCAACAAAGACGAGAATAAATGATATCTATTAATGCTGTTTTATGCCGAGAAAAC
>CANPYQ010000026.1 GCA_947588865.1 uncultured Bacilli bacterium | reverse complement strand
AAATGATAATAAAACAGCAACAATAATAAATGAAGTACAACCTTACGAAACAGAATATGTATATAATGATACTATGGCGAAATCTGCTGAACCAGTTGTGCGTAAAGCTGGGGTTAATGGTATATCATACACATATGATGGATTAAATTATATACATATTAGTGACGCTATTAACGAGGTAATAGAGGTAGGTACTGGTAAGGAAGGAGAATATACTGGAAAATTAACAGGATATGGGCCTGATTGCCCTGGTTGTAGTTCGGTTGGTAATGTTTCTTGTAGAACGAGAGAAGGACTTAATCATAGTTTAATAAACGATGGTATTTATTATAATGATATAACATATGGTAATTTGAGAATAATTGCAGCTGATAATACGGCTTTCCCATGTGGCACAGTTATTAGAATAGATAACGGAAGAATGGATGATTTTTATGCTATAGTATTAGACAGTGGATCTAGTATGAGAAATGCTTGGCAAAACGGAGAGGTGTGGATGGACTTGGCTTTTTCAACACAAAGTGAAGCAGGAAAAAGTAATGCTACTAGTTTAAATACAAAATTTAGTGTTCAAAGATGGGGTTGGTAATTCCATCTTTTTAGATGTAAATATTGAATATAAATATTCAATAATATTTATATTTAATAAAAAATATGATATTATATTATACATAATTATTATATAAAAATTTGTAAATAATTTAATGGAGGCCTTATGGAGTATTCAATAACAAAATTTAAGCAAAACATGGAAAAATATAAATTTAATTTAAAAAAAATGTATGGTCAAAACTTTATAATGGATGAAAATACAATAAATAATATAGTATATGGTTCAAATATTGATAAAGATACATTAGTTATTGAAATTGGACCTGGAGCAGGATCTTTGACTTATAAATTAGCATTAGTAGCTAAAAATGTTATTTGTTATGAAATAGATACTACATTAAAAGAAATGTTAAAGGAAAATTTATCAGATTTAAATAATGTAGAAATAATATTTAAGGATTTTTTAAAAGTAAATGTATTAAATGATATAAAAAAATATGATTATAAAAAACTTTTTGTTGTTGCTAATTTACCATATTATATAACAACTCCTATAATAGTAAAATTTATAGAAGAAGATATACCAGTAGATAAAATAGTAGTAATGGTTCAAAAAGAGGTAGGAAATAGATTTAAAGCCAAACCAAATACTAAAGAATATAATTCTCTATCAGTTTATCTAAATTGTTATTTTGATGTTAAAAAAATATTAGATATATCTAAAAATGTATTTATTCCAAAACCTAATGTCGATAGCATTGTAGTAGAATTTGCAAAAAAGAATAATATTTATAAATTAAAAGATAGTAATTTATTTTTAAATTTAGTGAAAGATTCTTTTACACAGAAAAGAAAAAATTTGAGAAATAATTTAAAAGGTTATAATTTAACTAAAATTGAAGAAATTTTAAAAAAGTATAATTTTGATTTAAATGCAAGAGCTGAACAATTATCTATTGATATATTTGTTGATATAGCAAATAATTTATAATACAAAATACTATTAAAATCTAAATGCTTTTTTGACTTATTCGTTGACATAGACTAAAATGTTTAGTAAAATTAGTCTATGATTAATATTAAAAGATATCAAATAGAAAAATGCATTGAAATACCAATAATTTAAATAATAAAGTATGAGTAGATATTAATAAATAAAATTATTTTATATTTGTTTTATAGTGTAAAAATTAATAAAACATAAAATAAAAGCAACTTAAGGGAGCTTAAATATTATAATTCAAATTGGTTATAAAAATATGAAGAAAGGAGTATCTAATATATATTAGATTATACGTGATTTTATGAGAAAGAAAGTCGTTGTTTTAGGAGGAGGAACAGGCATGTCTAATTTGCTTAGTGGATTAAAACAATTTCCTCTTGATATAACTGCGATAGTAACAGTTTGTGATGACGGTAAAAGTACTGGAATATTAAGAGAAGAATTTAACATTCCAGCAGTAGGAGATATAAGAAGAGTTTTAGTATCATTATCAGAAACTGAACCATTAGTTATGGATTTATTTAATTATAGATTTAATACTACAAGTGATTTGGACGGACATACTGTAGGCAATTTACTCTTAACAGCTGCAAGTGAAATAAGCGGTAATTTATCTGATGGAATAGAGGCCCTTAGCAAAGTTATGAATTTAAAAGGAAAAGTTGTGCCACTAACTGAAGACAATGTAACTTTAATGGCAGAAATGGAAGATGGGACGACTATAGAAGGAGAGCATAATATTACTTTAAAAAGCGGCAAAATAAAAAAAGTATATTATAAAGAAAAAGCAATCCCAACTAAAGAAGCTATCGAAGCAATAAAAGAAAGTGATTTAATTTTGTTTAGCATGGGCAGTTTATTCACAAGCATTATTCCTAATTTATTAATAGATGAAATAGTTAAAGAAATAGAAAAAAGTAAGGCTAAAATTATGTATGCTTGTAATATGATGACTCAACCTGGCGAAACAGATAATTTTAAAGTAACAGATCATGTTAAAAAATTAAATGAATATTTAGGCAAAAGAAAAGTGGATGTTGTTTTAGCTAATACAGGAAAAATAAATGAAGAAATGGCAAAATTTTATGAAACAGAAGAGCAAAAAGATCCAGTAAAGTATGATAAAGAAAATTTTAACAAATATGGAATAGATGTAATAAGTGATGATTTTACATACATTACTAAAAATAATTTACTAAGACATGATAATATTAAATTAGGCTTTCATATCTTTTATTATTTAATGAATAAGTAGGTGATTTTATGTCATTCACAAGTACAGTAAAAACTGAATTGAGCAAATTAAAAATAGAAAAAGTAGAGTCTTTTAGTTTATTATCTGCACTTATTAAAAACACTTCTACTATAGAAGATAGTTCTATTAAAATAATGACAGAAAATTCAAGTGTTGCGCGTTACATATTTAGTTTATTAAAAGATTTATACTCAATAGTGCCTAAAATAACAGTAAGGCGTGGATACAATTATAATAAAAGATATATATATATTCTAGAAATAAAAGAAAAAATAGAGCTTATTAAGCAAGACTTAAGCTTAGATAAAAATATACCGAATAATTATATAGTAGATGATGATATACTTACTAGGATATATTTAAGAGGTGTTTTTCTTGCATGCGGAAGTATTAATGATCCTAAAAAATCTAGATATCATTTAGAATTTATTGTAGATGATCTTGATTATGCCGTTTTTATAACAAATATGCTTAATTTATATGATTTAAATAGCAAATATATAAAAAGAGAATCAAAATATATGATATATATAAAAGAAGCTGAAAAAATAGGTGATTTTTTAAGAATGATAAATGCTATACAAGCTTTACTATATTTTGAAGATATAAGAATATATAGAGATCATAAAAACATGATAAACAGATTAAATAATTGTGAACAGGCAAATGTAGATAAAATAATAGAAACAGCTAAAAATCAAGTTGAAAATATACAATTCATTAAAGATAATGATGTTTATGATTTATTAGATGAAAAATTACAAATGGTTTGTGATTATAGACTAAAATATCCTGAAGTATCTTTGTCTGAATTAAGTAGGATAATTTCTAAAGAAACAAACAACAATATAACAAAATCAGGATTACATCATAGATTAAATAAAATAAAGGAATTAGCAGAAAAAATAAAAAATAATTAAGGAGCAAATATATGATAGATTTATTTAAGAAAATAAATGAAATTATAAATGAATATGATTCATTTATAGTAATGGGCCATAAAGATCCTGATTTAGATTGTCTTGGAGCTGGTTTAGGTTTATGCGAGATAATAGAACATTTTGGAAAGAATGCTTATTTGTTTTTAAATATCAATCATTTAGAAAAATATAATAAAAATATTAATCAAGCTTTTGAAAAAATGGATAAAGATATAATATGTGTAAACAGAAATACATATAAAAAAGTACAAGGTAAAACATTACTAATCATAGTTGATGCCCATTTAAGTGAGAGATTAGAATATGCAAAATTACCTGACATATTTGATACTATAGTGATAGATCATCATATAAAAAATAAAAAATACATAAAAGATACAAGATTCATGTATATAGATTCTAATCTCTCTAGTGTATCGGAAATAATTACATATTATGCTGAATATTTAAATTTAAAACTAGATAATGTTATAGCTACAATTTTACTTGGGGGTATTGAAATAGATACTAATAGTTTTAACTTAAAAACAACTAGTAAGACATATGAAGCAGCATCTATACTAATGAAGATGGGAGCAGATCCTATATTAAAACAAGAATTATTAAAAGAAACAAAAGAACAATATATAAAAAGAGCTAATTTTATTAGAAATAGTTTTAATATAAATAGTAATATAGCTATGTGCATAATAAATAAGATTAGTAATTCTTTAGAGCTTGCTGAAACAGCAGAAGAACTTTTGAATTTTGAAGGTATTGAGGCATCTTTTACTCTAGGCAAGATAGATAGTGATACTATTGGAGTTAGTGCTAGATCTATAGGAAATATTGATGTAAGTGAAATAATGAAAAAAATGGGTGGAGGCGGACATACTTCTAATGCTGCCGCTCAACTTAAACACAAGACTATAAAAGAAGTAAAAAAAGAAATAATTGATTTAATAAATTCAAATAAAGAATAATTAAGACATCACAAATAAAGTCTTTTTTTCTTTTTCTTTTTATAGTATAATATTATTAGATTTACGGAGGTTATTTTATGAAAATAATTTTATTAAAAGATGTAAAAAAGCAAGGTAAGGCAGGAGATATTCTTGATGTAAAAACTGGATATGGGAATTTTTTAATAAATAAAAAAGATGCAGTACTTGTAACACAAAATAGTGTAAATAAATTAAATAAAGAAAATGAAGAAAGGCATGTAGAAGAACAAAAAGCAGTAAAAAAATCTGAAGGACTAAAAGATAAGCTTGAAAAAATAAATATAAGTTTCACAGTAAAAACAGGAAATCAAGATAAAGTGTTTGGAAGTATAAGTTCTAAACAAATTTCAGATGAATTAAAACATCAAGGTTATGATATAGATAAAAAACAAATAAAATTAAATAATCCTCTTTCAGTATTAGGATTTCATAATGTTGATATTGAGTTATATAAAAATATAATTGCTACTATAAAAGTTGAATTAAAAAAGTAGGTGGAGTATGAATAGAGAAATACCTCAAAATATTAATGCAGAACAATCGGTATTAGGTTCAATGTTTTTAAATAAAAAAGCGCTTCAAAAAGCAATTGAACATTTAAGTGGAAGTGAATTTTATCTAGATAGTCATTCTAAAATTTTTGAATGCATAAAAAGTATAGATTCTAAAGGTAGTGTAGTTGATATTACAACGGTTGCAGATGAATTAAAAAATAGAAATTGGCTTAAATCCATAGGAGATATAGAATATTTAACTGAAATTATAGAAAGTGTTCCATCTGCATCTAATATAGATGAATATATAAAAATAGTAGAAGATAAAGCAATACTTAGAAGACTTATAGATGAGGCAACTAATATAATTACAAATAGTTATAATACTTCAAATAATATAAATGAAGTTATAGAAGAAGCAGAAAAAAAGATATTTGATGTATCTAAAAGTCTAAGAAGTACAGAATTTAAACCAATTCAAGATGTATTATATAAAACACAAGCAGATCTTGAAAAACTTGCAGCTCAAAAGGGGGAAATAACAGGAATACCGTCAGGATTTTACGAACTTGATAAATTAACAAGTGGTTTTCATCCACATGAGCTTATTATAATAGCAGCTCGTCCAGGTATGGGTAAGACAGCTATTGCTCTTAATATTGTTACAAATATGGCTATAAACAGCAAAAAGACAGTGGCTTTATTTACTATGGAAATGGGAGCTGAACAACTTGCAACACGTATGTTATCGAGCGTGGGGCAAATAGATGGTTCAAAATTAAAAACAGGTAATTTAGAGCATTCAGATTGGAGAAGAGTAAACGAAGCTATTAGTAGATTGTCTAATACAAAAATATATATAGACGATAATGCAGGCAATACTGTTGGAGAAATTAGAAGCAAATGTAGGCGATTAGCTACTAGTCCTAGCGGACTCGATATAGTTGTTATAGATTATCTAACACTTATTCAAGGAAATAGCAAGAATGGTGCAAGTAGGCAACAAGAGGTTGCAGATATATCTAGAGCATTAAAAACAATGGCTATGGAGTTAAATGTTCCTGTAATTGCATTATCACAGTTATCTCGTGGAATTGAACAGCGTGTTGATAAAAAGCCTATGCTTAGTGATTTAAGAGAATCAGGCGCAATAGAGCAAGATGCAGATATAGTTGCATTCTTACATTGTACGGATGAAGAAAGAGAAAAACAAAATAGTTTGATGGAGTTTATAATAAGAAAACACCGTAATGGTCCACTAGCGGATGTTCCTTTATTATTTCAAAGAGGAACAAGCACATTCGTAAATGTAGCTAATGTAAAAGAAGAAATTTAGGTGAGTTATGAAAAAATTTGGAATATATTTTTTAGTAGTTTTACTTTCGCTAATAATATTTTTAGTCGGCTTTGATTATCAAACAAATAAACAACCATATACTTACTATAATGTATATTTAGACAGCGAATTAATAGGTACAATAGAATCAAAAGAAGAGTTAGAAATTTATATAAACAAACAAGCAGATGTTATTAGAAAAAATGTTAAAGATTATTCTTTAAAAGTAGACGCAATAGATACTTTTAACAAATATAGTAAAAATGAAGAATTAAAAGATTATAATGATATAGAAAAAATAAATTATATATTAGTAAACAAAAAAAATTATGATTTAACAGATTTTGATGTAGAAAATTTAAAAATTTACAAAAATGAAAAACTGTATAATTATAGTAGTGAACAAGTAGAAGAAATGCGAGATTATATATTAAAAAATAATATATATATAAATGTCGAAAAAATATATACACCGAATGGCATTGAAATAAAAAAAATATTTACATATAATGAAAAAACGACGCCAGTGCCTGAAATATACAAAAAAATAATTGAGAAAAAATCATGTACAATAGCAGGATATAAATTTACAATAAAAAGTAATAATACAGATCAAAAAGATATAACTATTTATACAATAGATAAGCAAACATTTTCAGATGCAATTGAAAAAGTTATAAATATATTTGTTGATGATGATGCATATGAATCTTATAAAAATAATACACAATCCGAAATAACTTCTACAGGCTCAATAATAGAAAATATATATGTACAAGAAGATATTACATATAAGGCTACAAATATTTCCGTAGAAGAGACTATTTATACAAATTCAACAGATTTATCTGCATATCTTTTATATGGAGATAATTTTGAAGAAAAGAAAGTTGAAGTAAAAGCGGGTGATTCAATAGAATCAATATCATTTGATAATCAAATTAGTGTTCAAGAATTTTTAATATTTAATCAACAATACACTGGAATAGACAATTTATTAGTTGCAGGAACAGAAGTTAATATTTCAAAAGTAGATCCAAAAATACAAATAGTTGTCGAATCATATGAAGTCGTTGATAAAGTAACAGACTTTTCAACAGTTGAACAATATGATGAATCCCTCTCACAAGGAAGTGTAATTGTATCACAAGAAGGTGAGCAAGGGTTAGAGAGAGTTTCCCAAAGGGTAAAAAGTGTTAATGGAGAAATTACCTATGTGGATCCGGTCGATAAAGAAACAATAACAAGTTCTATACCAAAAATTATTAATATAGGAACTAAATATATTCCAAATGTAGGTAGTACTACATCGTGGGGATGGCCTACAGATAGTGGATATACATTCTCTTCATATTATGGATATCGTTTATCTGTATTTGGTGAAGGAAATTTCCATAGTGGACTTGATATAGCGGGAACAGGGTACGGATCTCCTATATATGCAGCAAATAATGGAGTTATAGAAACTATGAAAGATTTAGGAAATACATCATATGGAAAACATATTATAATAAATCATAACAATGGTTATTATTCTCTTTATGGACATATGTCTGCATTTGCTAGTGGAATATCTGTTGGAAGTACAGTATCGCGTGGAGATATAATAGGGTATGTTGGCTCATCTGGTTGGGCAACAGGACCACATTTACATTTTGAAATAAGGACTTGTCCACAATATTCTTGTATTACTAATCCATTGGATTATTATCGATGAGAGTATGTGTTTTATCAAGTGGTAGTAAGGGCAATTGTACCTATGTTGAAACGAAAAATCATAAAATACTAATAGACATAGGTACAAGTTGCTTATATGTTGAAAAAAGCTTAAAATCTATAGGAATTAATCCAGATGAAATAGATATTATCTTAATAACACATGCACATATAGATCATGTGAAAGGTTTAAAAGTTTTTTGTAAAAAATATAAACCACTTGTATATATTTCAGATAAAATATTAAATGAATCAAAATTAAATATAGAAAGTGCAAGTAAAGATGAAGTAGTACAGATAGATAGTGATATAAAAATAAGTTCTATAAATTTATCACACGATGTAACAGATATAAAAGGGTATAAAATAGAGGAAGGCAATTCTTCTATGGTTTATATAACAGATACAGGTTATATTAATGAAAATATATTTGATAGTATATCAAACAAAAGCTTATATGTATTTGAGAGCAATCATGATGTTGAAAAATTAATGAATAATCCTAATTATCCTCATCATACAAAAATAAGAATATTAGGTGATAAAGGACATTTATCTAATAACGATTCTGCTTATTATTTAACAAAATTAATAGGCGATAATACTAAACATATTATTTTAGCTCATCTGAGCGAGCAAAATAATACAGAACGACTCGCTTTGGATACATTAATTAATGTTTTGAATAAAAAAAATATTAATTTTAAAAATATAACAATAGCAAAACAAAATGAAATGACGGAGTTGTTTAAAGTATGATAAAAATAATTTGCGTTGGAAAAATAAAAGAAAAATATTTAAAAGAAGCAATTGAAGAATATAAAAAAAGATTATCTAAATATACCAAACTCGAAATAATTGAGGTTAATGATATTGATTCAAAAGATATTAATATAATATTATCAAAAGAAAAAGAATTGATAGAAAAAAATATATATCAAAAGGATTATGTTATAACATTAGAAATAGAAGGTGATATGCTTGATAGTAATGAGTTATCATCAAAAATAGATGCTATATTTAATAAAAATTCAAATATAACATTTATTGTAGGTGGTTCATATGGAATTCATTCAGATATAAAAAATAGAAGCAATTATAAATTATCTTTTTCAAAATTAACATTTCCACATCAATTATTTAGAGTTATGTTATTGGAGCAAATTTATAGAGTGTTTAAGATAAATAATAATGAATCATATCATAAATAATAAATAAAAATTAATTTTTTGTATAAAAATTATTATTATGTACAATATTAAATAGGTGATAAAATGAAGAAGACTATATTTGTTTTTTTATCTATAATATTAACATATATAATAATTGGTAATGTAGTTGCAGTAAATAATATAATTCCTGATGATGCGATAAGAGTCAGAGTAATTGCTAATTCAAATACTGAATACGATCAAAATATTAAATATAAGGTTAAAGAAGCGATAGAGAGTGATATGTATAATTTGCTTAAAGAAACAAAAAATTTAGAAGAGGCTAGAAGTCTTATAAAAGATCATTTACCGTCATTAGAAGATAATATTTACACAACTTTACAAAGTGAAGATTATCAATTACCATTTACAGTTAATTTTGGATTAAATTACTTTCCTAAAAAAGAATTCAAAGGCGTAACATATGATGAAGGATATTACGAATCAGTTGTTGTAACACTTGGAGAAGGATTAGGTGACAACTGGTGGTGTGTATTATTTCCACCTCTATGTATGTTAGAAGTAGAATATGATAATACAACAGATGTGGAATATACAACCATGGTAAAAACTATAATAGATAAATATTTTTAAAAATAATGAGTATTATTTTATAGGTGAGTCTATGAATATAATACTCTTATTTTTTATTGCAATTAGTTTAAGTATGGATGCATTTTCCCTTGCACTTGCATACGGAACAATATCAATGTCTAAAAAAGAAATAAAAATATTATCAGTTATAGTTGGGTTATATCATTTTTTTATGCCAATATTGGGGATGATTATTTTTAAGTTTATAATAAATTTGCTTACTATTGGGGAAAATTTAATAACATTTATTATATTTTCTTTTATAGGTATAAACATGATAATTGAAACATTTAAAAAAGAAGAAAAAATAAAAAGAATGAAATTTGGAGAAATGATCCTATTTGGATTTGCTGTTAGTATAGATAGCTTTTCTGTAGGTATCGGAATAAATAATATAAGTGATAATATTTTAATTTGTTCTATTATATTTTCTCTTACAAGTTTAATATTTACATATATTGGATTATTACTTGGAAATAAATTGAATGATTTGATAGGTAAAGTAGCAACTTTAATAGGGGGTATAGCTTTGATATTACTTGGAATAATTTATTTTTTATAAATATGAATGTAAATAACATTCTTTATTTATATAATTTACATATAAAATTATCTATGCTATAATTAGGAAGGGACTATTAAATACACCTATTTAGGCAATAAACATAAAATATAGTAGTCTTGGAGGTATTATGAAACAAATTAAAATTGATGGAGGGAAAACACTTTCCGGAACTATAAAAATAAGTGGAGCAAAAAATAGTGCAGTTGCACTTATACCAGCCTCCATATTATCAGATGATATAGTAAAAATTGATAATATTCCAAACATTTCAGATATTGATGCACTTGATGAAATACTAAAATATTTAGGTGCAAAAGTAAGTGTTGAAGACGGTATTATGATTATAGATCCAAAGGGTATTAAAAACAAAGACATACCTAAAGAAGTTTCAAGCAAACTTAGAGCTTCATACTATTTTATGTCAGCTTTACTGGGCAAATATAAACATGTTGAAATGTATTTTCCTGGAGGATGTAAAATAGGTGCAAGACCAATAGATCAAACCTTAAAAGGTTTTGAAGCATTAGGTGCTAAGGTAGAAGAGAAAGATAATAAATTTATTATAACAGCTAGTGAGTTAAGAGGAGGCCATGTATACCTTGATATGCCAAGTGTAGGAGCAACTATAAATACAATGTTAGTTGCTGTTAAGGCTAAAGGTGTAACGATTATAGAAAATGCAGCTAAAGAACCAGAAATAGTAAATGTAGCAACATTATTAAACAATATGGGTGCTAAAATAACGGGAGCTGGAACTAGTGAAATTAGAATTAGTGGAGTAGAATATTTAAAAGGTTGTTTTACAGAAGTAATCCCAGACAGAATTGAAACAGGTACATATATAATCGCAGGTGCTTTACTTGGAGATAATTTAAAAATAGAAAATATTATTCCTGAACATGTAGAATCTCTTACTTTAAAATTAAAAGAGATGGGTGTAAAAATGGAAATAGGTAAAAGCTCAATAGTTATAAACAGATGCAAAAATCCAAAGCATGTAAATTTAAAAACTTTAGGGTATCCTGGATTTCCAACAGATTTACAGCAACCTATAACAACACTTTTAACACAATGTCAGGGAACATCTGTTTTAGAAGAAACAATATATGAAAATAGATTCCAAAATGTACAATACTTAAATAAAATGGGTGCAAATATTAAAATAAATGGTAGAAAAATAACAGTAAAAGGACCTACTGTGCTTAAAGGGGCAAAAGTAGTTGCAACAGATTTAAGGGCAGGTGCTTGTTTGATTTTAGCTGCTTTAATAGCTCAAGGCAAAACAACTATTAAAGATATTGAGCATGTATTAAGGGGATATGAGAATATAATTGAAAAATTAACTAATGTAGGTGCTAAGATTACACTTGAAGAAATATAATTAAGTAGCAAGACTACTTTTTTTGTGAGGTAAAATATGAAAAAAATAATAATTACCATTTTGGTAATAATAATAATTTTTTTAATATATTCGTCTAATGTAAGTGAAAAAACTTATTTTGTTTCTTTAGGTGATCAGCTTTCTTTTGGCATAAACAACTTTGATAAAGTAGAGAATAACTACAGTGAAAATATTAAAGAATATTATAAAAAATTTTTGAAAAATTATGTTAATTATTCATCTGTTGATGATTATAGAGTTATGGATTTAATTAATGATATAAATTATAATAAAATTATTACATACAATTCTAATAATTACAAACTTCAAAACCTACTTATTAAAGCTAACTTAATTGTCATATCTATTGGAATGAATGATTTGATATATAAGAAAAATTTAAATTATGATTATGTTGATAATCTACTTGATGATATAAATACCCTTTTAGAATTAGTAAGAAAATATAATAAAGATGAAATATATTTTTTAAGTTTTTATAATATAATAGATAATAGTGAAGTAATAGAATATGCTAATGGTAAATTAAGAAACATATGTAAAAAAAATAAAGTTAATTATGTGGATATTAGCGACTTAGATAACTACATAATAAAAGGAATTTATCCAACAAATGATGGGTATACATATATTACGAATAAAATATTAAACTTTACTAAATAATAAAAATGTTGTATAATTACGGTGGGTGATAAAAATGTTACAAGATAATAAAATATTTTCTAAAGTCTTTCTTTGGATGTTTATAGGTTTGACCATTACATTTGGTGTAGGTTACTATGTTTCAATAAATGAGAATATGTTTTATAATGTTTTTTCTAAGTATTATTTATTACTTGCTATAATAGAAATAGTGGTAGTAATATGGCTAAGTCTTAAGATAAGAAAGATGAATCCGATGACTGCAAAAATATTATTCTGTTTATATTCATTTATAACTGGTCTTACATTTTCATCAATATTTGTCATATATAAAGTAACATCTATCGTGTATATATTTGGTATTACTGCAATTTTATTTTTAATATTTGCTTTAATTGGATACTTTACTAAAATAGATTTAACTAAACTTGGAATATATTTATTTATGGCGTTACTTGGGATAATAATTTGTTCTATAATAAATATATTTGTAGGTAGTGAAACATTTAACTTAGGAATAGTAATTGTAGCACTTTTGGTATTTATAATTTATATAGCATATGATATACAAATTATAAAAAGAAACTTATATATGATACCTCAAGAGGATAATTTGGCTATATATGGGGCTTTACAACTTTACTTAGATTTCATTAATATATTCTTAAGACTTTTACAATTATTTGGAAAAAATAACGATTAATAGATAGATTATTCTATCTATTTTATTTCATGACATAATATACTAAAATAGGTAATATTATAATTAATAGATAGAAAATAATATGAATGTTCTCAAATCATATAAAATTTTATACAGTGGTAAAATAAAATTTATAAAAAATTTATTCCAAAGATAAACTTATTTGGTACTTATGCGTAGAATTAAGTCCGTTTTATAATATATATTTATAATATTTATATATATTAGTAAAAAATACTTGAAATTTTAAGAAATATTTGTTAAACTATGTAAGTAATTGAATTTCTATGACTACTATTAGTCATGGCGGAAGGAGAGATATAATGAAAAAAGGAATTCATCCAGAATATGTTGATACAAAGGTAACATGTGCATGCGGGAACACTTTTACAGTTAAATCAAACAAAAGTGAACTACATTTGGAAGTTTGTGATAAATGTCATCCTTTTTATGGGGATAAAAAAGAAGGAGCACTTATTTCAAAAGCTGGACGTGTTGAGAAGTTTAATCGTAAATATGGATTTACTAATGAGGCTAAATAGGCCTTTTTTTGTATTTTATTTTAAATAATGTAAATAATAATATTAGGTGATTTTATGAATATTGATTTTGCGGAGTTAGGTAATGTGACTGTTCGAGCACTATCTTCTTTAGTAACACTTTTTTTAGTAACAAAAATGTTAGGTAAAAAACAAGTATCACAATTATCATTATTTGATTATGTAATAGGTATATCGATAGGCAATTTTGCAGCAGAAATGACGATTAATTTAGAATCAAATGAAATAAATGGGATTATTGC
>CANPYQ010000025.1 GCA_947588865.1 uncultured Bacilli bacterium | reverse complement strand
GTATATCATCTAAATCTTTAATATTTGAATATGGAATAAATATCGTATCAATATTATTAATATATGCACCTAATACCTTTTCCTTTAATCCCCCTATACTTAAAATGTTCCCTCTTAAGGTTATTTCTCCTGTCATAGCTATATTACTTCCTACCTTTAAATTAGATAATGTACTAATAAGGCTTGTTGTGATAGAAACACCCGCTGATGGTCCTTCTTTTTTTACAGATATATTAGGTACATTTATATGTATATCATTTTCAAACAAATCATAATCAATATTGAACTTTTTATAATTAGATTTTATATAACTTAAAGCTATTTTTGAACTTTCCAACATTATACTACCAACAGATCCTGTTAATATTAATTTACCACTACCCTTATAATAATTTGATTCTACCTTTAAAATATCACCACCAAAATTTGTATAAGCAAGGGCATTAACTACTCCTATTTCGCTAATTATATCATCATTTTCATATAATTTTTTCCCTAAATATTTTTCAATATTCTTGATAGTTAAATTTATTTTTTTATCATTTATAACTTTATCTGTTACAACTTTTCTAATTATTTTAGATATCATTCTTTCTAATTCTCTAAGTCCTGCTTCTTTTGTGTAAAATCTTATTATATTAATAATATCTTCATCACTTATTTTAATATTATTTATTCCATGATTTTTACATATTGTAGGAATTAAATAATTTTTTACTATTTCTAATTTTTCTAACTGAGTATATCCATTTATATTTATAACTTCTAGTCTATCTCTTAATTCATCTGGTATTTTACTTATATCATTTGCAGTAACTATAAATAATACTTTAGATAAATCATATTCTTCTTCTAAATAATTATCTTTAAAATATTTATTTTGATTATTATCTAATACCTCTAAAAGTGCACTTTTAGGATCCCCCTTATAGTTACTACACATTTTATCAATTTCATCTATTAAAAATACTGGATTATTACTTTTAGCTCTTCTTATTCCATCTATAATTTTACCTGGAAGTGCCCCTACATATGCCCTAACATGACCCTTTATAATAGCTTCATCATCTACTCCCGCCATAGATACTTTAACAAAATTTCTACCTATACTTTTTGCAATCGAATAAGCTAAAGTAGTCTTGCCAACTCCAGGTGGGCCAACTAAACATATTATAGGTGAATTTACTTTACTAGAATATTTTTTTACTGCTAAATATTCAATAATTCTCAATTTAACTTCCGCAAGTCCAAAATGACTTTTATTTAGATTAGATGAAATTACTTTTATATCATCAATATCTTCAGTTTCATAGTTCCAAGGAAGATCTAATAATAAATCTATATAATTTCTAAGAATACTTACTTCAGGAGATAAACTAGACATATTTTCATATCTGTTAATTTCATATAATATTTTATTTTTTACAGATGGCTTAGCATTTAAAACATTAACTTTTTCTTTTAATTTTGCAACACAATCTTCAATTTCAGAAAATTGACCTAATTCTTTTTTCAGTAAATTTATTTTTTCTTTTAAGTAAAGTTTCTTTTCCTCTTCATCTAATTGCTTTTTTACTTTTATATCTATATTATTTTCTATGTTAAATAATTGTTCTTCTTTACACATGTATTTTAAAATCATTTCTACTCTTTTAGTAGAATCTAATTCTGTTAAATAGTCAAATAAATTTTTATTTTCAAGTATTATATTATTAATAACAATATCTGTAATTTTACTTAAATTATCTGTATCTGAAATTAATGATAATAAACTATCACTAACATAAGGCACTCTATTTATATAATTATTTAATTCAGACATAAGTTTTCTTATAAAAGCATTTTTTGTATTATGATCTAATTGTATTTCTGGTATTTCAGATACAATTGATTCAATTGAACAATTATCTGGATTTAAATAAGAAAGAACATTTACTCTCCTTAAGCCTTTAAGTATAACTCTAAATTTACCATTAGGAAGTTGTAATTTTTTTGAAATCTTTGCAATAGTTCCAATATTAGGTAGCTCATTTATTATAATATTTTCATCAATTGACATTTTTGTTACTACAAGAATTCTATTATCGTGAAAAAGTTCTGATTCATCTAATGCATTTTTACTTAATTCATCATCAAATTCAATTTCAATTTGAGCTTCTGGTAAAAGGACAGTGCCATTCAATATTACAACTGGTAAATTTAATTTCATATGGCACCTCCAAATTGATTTTTATTATAGAAAAATAAAATATAAAAGTCAATAAAAAATAAGTTTTTTGAATAACTTTTTTATATATTCATATATTTAATTAGAAATGAGGGTTGTTATGGAAAAAATAGAAATTATAAAAAGTATATCCGAACGCACTGGAGGAGATTTATATTTAGGAGTTGTTGGCGCAGTACGTACAGGAAAATCTACTTTTATAAAAAAATTTATTGAAAATTTAGTAGTACCTAATATCGAAGATGAATATGAGAAAAAAAGATGTTTAGATGAAATCCCACAATCTGCGCAAGGAAAAATGATTATGACAACAGAGCCTAAATTTGTTCCTAGTAATGCAGCATCTATATCTATAGATAATTTTAGTTGTAATGTAAGATTGGTTGACTGCGTTGGCTATGTTATAGATGGAGCTAAAGGATATGAAGATGAAAATGGACCAAGGATGGTTAAAACTCCTTGGGAAGTTTACCCAAAAGTGATACCCTAACAAAAATTAAATAAATCATCATGGAATAGCAAAAAAGATAATAATTCACTTACTAATTAAATTATTAAAATGATATAGAGTGAAAATTTTTTATGAAAATAATTAAAAAGTATTTAAATATACTTACTTTTTAAAATTTAGTTACTTAAACATTACATGGCTAAACAATGTAAATATTAAAAGATTTAAAAGAAAATACAAGTTAATTTGTATTTTTTTACACTCCCTCTATTTTGTATAATTTTAAATTTTAAAACATCTAGTTTACTGCATCCCTTTATAATTAATTATTTGACATTATGATGATTTTATAGTAATATAATGGGCATTAAAAATGAAAGGAGAAAAATATTATGTTTAAAGATTACTATAATATCTTAGAAATATCTCCAAATGCTACTATAGATGAAATAAGAATAGCTTATAAAAAATTAGCTAAAAAATATCATCCTGATTTAAATCATACTAGTAATTCTGAAGAGAAAATGAAAGAAATAAATGAAGCTTATGAACAAATAATGAATAATATAAGAAGTGATTATTATAAGAATAATAGTGATGATTTATACTCGGAAGAATTTAATTTTTTTTCAGAACTTTATAAATATTATAAAAATAAAAATGACTTAAAAATTGACTTTAATCGATTGAATGTCCAAAATTTATATATAGGAGATATCTGTATTTATAAATATAAACTAGATTCTGATGATTTTATTCCATTTAGAGAACAAGTAAAATTGAAAATTTTATTTAAAAATGCTATTTTATTAAAAGTTGGTTTTGGACAATATATAAATTTATCTGATTTAAAAACTTTATTATCAATAAAATTATGTAAAGGAAATATTCCATTAGATAAATTTATAATTTATGATGAATATTCTAAACCATTTGAAGGAGAAAAATTCATAAAATATCCGAAAAAATTAAATAGTATTTATGGTGAATATACCAATGTTAAGGAATTAAAAAAAGTGAGAAAAATGCAAAAATAATAATTTAATAAATATATTTAAATTAAAAACAAGAAAAGTATTATAAAGTCTTGTTTTTTATGAAAATAATAAATTAAATATTAAGAAATCGTTTAAAATAATATGTTAGATAATTATATAAAATAGATGAATTTAATTATACAGATTACAAATTATTTAAGCGGTTTAATATTAAAATTTTAATTTTTATAAAAAAAAGAGAATAATGTCTAATTTATAAAACATTGTTCTTTTTCTTTTTTTAATTCATACAATTTATGGAACTGGAGGATAAATCTATGTATGAAATATCAGAATTTTATGCAGTAGATGGAAATAATTTAAAGGATTTATTAAAAAGTTGTGTTTATAATTATTTTGTTAAAAATAAAGATAAAGTCTTATGTTTAAATAATTTACAAAATCAAAAAAGACATAATGTAGCGGATTCTACTAATAAACATAAAATATTGTCAAATAAAGGAGAAAACAATGAGACAATACAATAATAACAATATTAATTACAAAATTGGTTTATATATAAGATTATCTCGTGAAGATGGTGATGATTTAGAAAGTGAATCAGTAACTAATCAAAGAAGTCTATTGATGGGTTTCTTGAAAGCAAATGGATTACAAATAGTAGATGAGTATGTAGATGATGGTTATTCGGGTTGTAATTTTAATAGACCTAGTTTTCAAAGACTAATAAGAGATATTGAAAACGGTCGCATAAATATGGTACTTACTAAAGATCTATCAAGATTAGGAAGAGATCATATTCAAACTGGGTTTTATGTAGAAAATTATTTTCCAGAAAAAGGAATTAGATATATTGCAGTAAATGATGATATAGATACTACCCGTGAAACAAGTGGTAGTGACATGATGCCCTTCAAATTAAGTATGAATGATATGTATGCTAAAGATATTTCCAAAAAAGTTCGCTCTAATCTACTTCAAATGAAAAAAGATGGTAAATTTTGTGGTAGTGTTCCAGCTTATGGTTATATGAGGCATTCAGACAATAAACACCAATTAATTCCGGATCCTAAAACTGCACCAATAGTAAAAAAAATTTTTGATTTATATATAAGTGGTTATGGTAGTTGTGCTATTGCTGAAATATTAACTAAAGAGGGAATCCCAACTCCTATTATGTTAAAGAATAAAGGGAAATCTCTAAAAAAATGTAATCATCCCCAAATTTGGAAACATTGCTCTGTTGGAAATATACTTAAAAATCCAATTTACACTGGTGTTCTTATACAGCATACTTCCCAAAATATAAATTATAAAGTCAAGAAAAGGAAAAAAGTTGCTAAAAGTGAATGGTGTATAAAGGAAAATGCCCATGAGCCACTAATTACTAAAGAAACTTTTGAGTTAGCACAGCAAATTAAGAACAAGTCAAATAATTATAATGAAGATAGAAGAAATGTGGAATATGTTTTATCAGATTTTGTATATTGCAAAGACTGTGGTGCAAAAATGAGTATTAGTTATGATAAGAAAAGAGATCGTGTAACTATGAATTGTAACAATTATAGAAAATTTAGTAAATATAATATATGTTTCTCTCATTATATGAATTATACTAAATTGGAAAAAACAGTTTTTAATAAAATTAGTGGATTATCAATGCAGTATATGGAAGATAAAGAAGAATTTGAAAAAATAATTAAAGAAGATTATGTAGATCCAAGAAATGAACTTAATAAGAAAATAGATACTTTAACTAAAAGTATTGAAAATCTAAAATTAAAACAAGATTCATTATATGATGATAAATTTAATGGTATTATTAGTTCTGATACTTACCAAAGACTATATAACCAAACTGATGAAGAAATAAATACGGCCAATACAAAAATAAAAAAATTTAGAAATGAAATAAACTCTATAAGTGATGAGTCATTAGTTTTTGCAGATTACTTAACAGTAATAGAAAACTTTTTAGAAATGAAAAATCCAACAAAAGAAATGCTTAATAAATTAATTGACAAAATCTATGTAACAAAAGATAAAAAATTAGAAATTCATTATAGAATAGCCAAAAGTAAAGTATTAATTTAGCACTTTAAATAATGTGCATATTTTTTTTAGCCATTGGTATCACTTTTTAGGTTCACGGTGGTATGATGAAGAAATACCATTTGTAGAAGCAGCTGAAATTGGAACTGAAAAAGTTATTAGAGATCATTCTAGTATTGGTATAGTAGTTACTACAGATGGATCTTTTGGTGAGATATCTAGAAGTAATTATATTGAGGCAGAAGAGCGAATTGTAAATGAATTAAAAGAAATTGGTAAACCTTTTATAGTTATTTTAAATTCTGCTCACCCTACACTACCTGAAACTGAAAGAATGGCTGAAAAACTATCAACTGATTATAAAGTACCTGTATTACCTTTATCAGTAGAAGCCATGAATGAAAAAGAAGTTTATAATGTACTTAGAGAATCTTTATATGAATTCCCTGTTACTGAAGTTAAAGTTAATATGCCAGATTGGATAGCATGTTTAAACCCAAATAATTCACTAAAATCTGAATATATTGAAAAGATTAGAGAAAGCGTCATTGAAGTTGATAAATTAAGAGACATTAATAATATTACTTCACATTTTGAAAACTGTGAACACATAAATAAAGCATACATATCTAATGTTGATACATCTACTGGCATTGTAACAATAAATTTGGAAGCTCCAGATTATTTATACGACGAGGTACTTAAAGAAACTATGGGTATAAGTGTTAAAAGTAAAGCAGATTTACTTATGCTATTCCAAGATTATAATGAAGCTAAAACAGAATATGACCAAATTAAATCTGCTCTTCAAATGGTTAGAACAACTGGATATGGAGTTGCATGTCCCACACTTAATGATATGAAACTTGAAACACCTGAAATTATTAAACAAGGTTCACGTTATGGAATTAAATTAAAAGCAGTAGCGCCATCAATTCATATGTTCCGTGTTGATGTAGAATCTACTTTTGAACCTATAATAGGTTCTGAACTTCAAAGTAAACAGTTAATAGATTATCTTATGAAAGATAAAGATACTGACCCTACTGCAATATGGAAAAGTGAAATATTTGGAAGAAGTATTGATAACATAGTTAAGGAAGGTATTCAAGCTAAATTATCTCTAACGCCTGAAAATGCTAGATATAAACTTGGCCAAACACTAACTAAACTTGTTAATAAGGGATCTGGAAACCTATTTGCGATAGTAATATAAAAAATTTTATTTAGCACCCTAAGGGTGTTTTTTAGTTTATTGTTTAATATTATAAGTTATAGTTAAAAATATTGAATATCTATCATGAGATTTCAATATTTTTAAACGTATATTTATATTATCATCCAAACTTTTATTTATCAAAAACAAGTTTACTATTTTCCATTAAGTTCATCATCTCTAATTTAGTTAACTCTTCTTCTATTTTTAAATATATATTATAATCGCTAACACATACCTTAACTTTATTTAAAATATCAAATGGTATATCTTCTACTTCATACATGAACTCTGTATCAACAGTAATTATTCTCATATCAACTTGATTTTTATAATAATCATAATAATCTAAATCTTCTTTTTGTAAATGAAATACTACTCCATAGTATTTATCTATATATACAGTTATATCATAAAATCCTTCGACTGTTATGTTATATTTTTTTTTAAGTATTTTAAATAGTTTTTTTAAATATTTCTCTAAATCATCTTTATCATTAAAATTTATTTTATTAATCAATTCTTTTTTTAAATATATATCAAATATAAGATCAGAGATAAACTTTATACTCATCAACTCACCTATTTTATAATATGAAAAAAGAACTACATTGTTCTTTCTATCTTATCATATATTTCTTTTTTACCTAATTTAGTAACATTTGAAAACATAACAAAATCATCCCCCACGACTAAATCTAATTCTTCAAGTATCATATTCCTTTGCTTTTGTTGTAATGTTATACCTATTTTGTCTGTTTTAGTAGCTACTATTGTAACAGGTATTTTATAGTATTTTAAATAATTATACATCATTATATCATCGTTAGTTGGTTTATGCCTAAAATCTATTAACATAAATACTTGCTTTAAATTCGACCTATTTTGAAGATAATCTTCCATCATTAATCCAAATTTTTTTTGTTTTTTTTTGCTCAACATGGCAAATCCATATCCTGGCGCATCAACTAAATAAAATTTATCATTTACATGGTAAAAGTTTATTGTTTGTGTTTTACCAGGGGTAGCGGATGTTCTAGCAAAATTTTTTCTATTTATTAAAGTATTTATAAAACTACTCTTACCAACATTACTTTTTCCAACAAGTAAATATTCAGATTCTCCATCAGTTGGATATTGACTTCGTCTTACCGCACTAATTTTTAAATCTACACTTGTGATTTTCAAATTACTTCACTCCCTTTAAAAGATGAACTAATTATAACATGTTATGATTTATTTGTCAAAAGTGTGAATTTTCATAATTATATATTTGTATTTATTAATTTCTACAATTTTACAATAAAATGTTTTCACACTTCGTCGATGCTAAATTCTTTTTAGATATTTATCTATTATATAGCTTGCTATAAATACATAATAAATGATATATATAATGTTACCAAATTTTATCATAGGATAAACATTTCCTATTACAATTAAGGTAATATTATTTAAATAATGTGTCATAAATAAAGAAAATAATATATTTATTAATGAAATTCCATAGAATACGAAATTTATATACTTTTTTCTAGAACAAAATATAAATATACTCATAATAATCAAATATATAATTGAATTAAAAAAATAAAAATATATATTATTTATTGGGTTATTAAATTTGAACGCCAATATGTCACTTAAATAATAATAAAATATGCTAAATACTAAAATTAAGTTTATGATAATAATTATATATTTTACTATTTTTTTTTCACTGTTTATTATAAAAATTATTGTTAGTATTATAGAACTTATTATAATAGATATAAATATATCATAATTAAATGAATTTAATAAAAGTTTTAATGTATCAACAAAACTATAATTTAAACTCATTTAATTAAACTATCTCCTGTCATATCACTAGGGATTTCTATACCCATCATATCTAATATAGTTGGGGCTATATCGGCAAGTTTTCCGTTTTTTAATTTATATTTTGTATCTGTTATTATAAATGGTACTAGACTTGTAGAGTGACTAGTTATAATATTATCATTATCATCTAGCATGTAATCACTATTGCCATGGTCTGCAGTAACAATCAAAGTATAACCTAAATGCATAGCTCTATCATAAATTTTACCAATACATTCATCCACTACTTCAACTGCTTTTACAGTTTTATCAAATACTCCAGTATGTCCTACCATATCACCATTAGCAAAATTTAAAACTACAAAATCATATTTGTCTAAAACACTTAATAGTTTATCTGTTATTTCATATGCACTCATTTCTGGTTTTAAATCATAAGTTGCTACTTTAGGTGATGGGATTAAAATCCTATCACAACCTTTTAAATTTCTCTCTACTCCACCATCAAAGAAATATGTTACATGTGCATATTTCTCGGTTTCAGCAATCCTAAGTTGCTTTAAACCTTTATTAGATATATATTCACCTAAGGTGTTATTTAATTTTAGATTATTAAATGCATTTTTACACATTACTTCTTCGCTTACAGGCATCATAGTTAAAAGTTCAATATTTTTAAATTTTTTATGAGGAAACTCGTTGAATTTAGGATTTGTGATAGCTTTAAATAATTCTCTTAATCTATCTGGTCTAAAATTAAACACAATTATCCCATCATTATTACTTATTATTCCATTTTTATCTATAAGCATTGGTTTTATAAACTCATCTGTCATATTTTTTTCATAACATTTATTAATATATTCTAAAATATCAGAATTAACTCTACCTAATCCGTTTACCATAACATCATAAGACTTTCTTATTCTATCCCAGTTATTATCTCTATCCATTGAATAATACCTGCCACTTACAGTAGCTATTTTACCAAATCCTAATTTATTCAATTTATCTTGTAATAATTTAATAAATTTTATACCAGATGTTGGTAGCGTATCTCTACCATCTGTGAAAACATGTATATATACATCTTTTATACTTTTTTCTTTACACATGTCAAGTATTCCAAATAAATGAGAAATATGTGAATGAATTCCCCCATCACTTAGAAGTCCAATTAAATGTAATTTAGAATTATTTGACTTTGTATGAGCTATAACTTTATTTATATTTTCGTTATCATATATTTTTTTGCTTTTAACTTGATTTGAAATAAGTTCAAGTGGCTGATAAACAATCCTCCCAGCACCAATATTTGTATGTCCAACCTCACTATTACCCATTTGACCGTTTGGGAGACCTACACTCTCTCCACTTGCATCAAGTAAGCAATGTGGATAATATTTAATCAAATTATTTAAAATTTTAGTATTAGCCGCTCTAACTGCATTACCATGGCTTTCTTTTCTTATTCCAATCCCATCCATTATACAAAGTATAGCTTTTTTCATACCCATCACCTATTATAATTTTATCATAAATATATAATTCTTTCAATTATAGAAAATATAATTTTTGTATAATGTCAAATTTAAAAAAACCGATAACATCGACTTTTTCATAAATATTTTAATTATTTACCTATTATTTTTTCTTTTTTCATCGTCAAATATTCCTTTACAAAGCTCATCCATACTTATTCCGAGTATTTTAGCTATCTTATACATAGAATAAAATGATAACGATTTTTGACCACCTATGCTTACTATATGTCTTAAATATTCATATGAAATATCTATTTCTTCAGCAAATTCCATCAAATTGACATGTTTTTCCTTGCACACTTTCCTTACATTAGTTCCAACAATATATTGTACATCTTCTTTTGATTTAAATTCATTTACCTTTTGCATAACACCATCCCAATTTATTATCTCACATACATTTTTAGGATGTCTGCAAACTAATGGTTTACAAAATTTCTGTAATATTTTATATTTAATTAAATATAATCTAGTAGATAAGACAGGAGGATATTATGATAAATAAAAGGAGTTTATGGTTTTTTACATTATTTAGTTTAATTTTAGTATTAAGCATTTATTATATAACAATGCCAAGTGAATTATTACTTACAACGAATAAAAAGACAGTAGACACACAAACCAATTCTGAGCCAACAATATCCGTTGAAGAAAGTGATTTGCTTGTTGCTTTAAGAGTTGAATCAGATGAGGAAATGTCCAATGAAATAGAAGAATTACAGTTGGTACTTACAAATACTGAATCTTCTGTTGATGAAAAAAATAAAGCTTATGAGAAAATAAAACAATTAAATGATAATAGAGGTGAAGAGGAAAAATTAGAAAACCAAATAAAAGAAAATTATAAATTAGATTCTTTTGTAAAAATAAATAACGGTCAAATAAATGTTACTGTTAATAGCTCAGAACATTCTTCTTCTTTAGCCAATAATATAATGAGAACAATACAGTCAAATTATGAAGACTCCAAATATATTACAGTTAAATTTCAAAAATAACTAAATCAGTTATTTTTTTTAGGCACATACAATCACTTAAATTATAGAGCAACATAAAATAATATGAGAAAATATAAACCACTCTATTAGGAAGTGAGGTAAAAATGAAAAAAAGCATTTTAACGAAAAGAGAAAAACAAGTATTTGAAATGCTGATTATAAATAAAACTACTAAAGAAATAGCTGAAAATTTAAAGATAAGTGAGAAAACTGTTAGAAATCACATTTCAAATTCCATGCAAAAATTAGGTGTTAAAGGCAGAGCAAGTGCGGTAGTTGAACTATTAAGGCTTGGAGAAATTTCATTATAAAACGTATTTTTATACGTTTTTTTACATATATTTTTATAGGTGATTTAATTTGTTAAAAAGAATATATATAAAAAAATTAATTGTATGTTTTGTAGCTTTATTTGCTATACTACTACTTTATATTTTACCTAATGAAGAAGAAAAGTTAGAAACAAAGCAAGAATTAAGCTATGTGGATAAAGATATAGAAAATTCATCAATATATTTGCTTGATTCTAATAATTATTTAGCGTGTACTAAAATAGTTACAAAAAATAAAGATATAGAAGGAAAAGCTAAAGAATTATTACAAGCTTTAATAATAGATTCTAATAAACAAGATAGTATCCCTAATGGATTTAAACCTATTATTCCAAGTAATACTGAAATAAGAAGTTTATCATTTAATGAAGGAGTCATTAAAGTGGATTTTTCTTCTGAACTTATGAATACAAATATGGATAATGAAGAAAAAATTATTGAAGCAATCGTTTTCACTTTAACTAGTATAGAAGATGTAAATTACATTGTTATATATATGGATGGTAATATCTTAACTAAATTACCTCAGTCTAAAATAACGCTACCTTCTACACTTGATAGAAGTTTTGGTATTAATAAAGAGTATAATATAAACAACACAAAAAATATAAATAAAACTACAATTTATTATATAAGTGAATTTAATGACAAAGAATATTATGTGCCCGTCACAAAAGTAAACAATGATGATCGAAAAAAAATAGAAATAATAATAGATGAGCTTAGTAGCAGTAATGTTTATAAAACTAATTTAATGAGTTACTTAAATAACAATACAAAAGTAATATCAGTTAATGAGACTTTGGATGAATTAGTAATAAACTTTAATAGTGCAATTTTTAATGATATTAACAACAAAGAAATATTAGAAGAAGTTATATATACTATTTCTATGTCAGTAAATGACAATTATGATGTAAATACAATTGTTTTTAATGTAGAAGATGAAGAAATTTACAAAAGTATGCTTAAAAGTATTGAATAATTTATAAATTTATTATATAATGTTCTTGTTCCTTGGAACGAGATGTCTCAGTAGCTCAGCTGGATAGAGCATCGCCCTTCTAAGGCGAGTGTCAGGGGTTCGAATCCCTTCTGGGACACCATTAAGATAATAACTTGCTTATGCAAGTTTTTTTAATGCTTTTTGGAGAATTATTTAACTTAAAAACTTGGTCAACTTTTAATTTAGTCCGCACTTTTCTTAAAATGATTTGAAATAATCTTAACTAATTTTAATTATTTTTAATTTATAAAAAAACATTGAATTTGACATACCTATTCTCTTTCAACTACTATTTTCAAAACAACAGAGTGTTTACACCTTTAACTAATTCATTCTTTTTGATGGGTAAAATTCAACAATTGAATAAATATATATAATATGATAAAATGAAGTTGTAGGAGAATTTTTATGAAATTATATCATATAACAGAAATCAAAAATCTATTTGGAGAAGATGGAATTGCTAAAAAAGGATTAGTTCCACAATGTGGTGATAGAAGTAAAAGTATAGGAGATACAAGATGTGCAGTATCTCTTACTTCAAGTTATGAAAGCTTAAAAAGTTGGAAATTATATTTGTATCCAAATGTAAAACCTGACGACTTGTGTATATTGCAAGTAGATATAGATAAGCAAAATATAAAAAATTATGAAAACAAAACTGAATTTTATACAAATATTTTAATCCCACCGGAAAAAATTAATGTAGTTAAGTTTTATGATTCTATTACTAACGAACCTATATCTTTCTTGTATCTTTATAAGAATGACTTCAATGATTATTTAAATAAAATTCCAATTAAAATAAAAACTATTGAAACACCAGTTATAAAGTATGTTGAAAAATTAACAAGGGCAAAAAAGTTAGAAGATGAATTAAAAAGATTTAGAGATGAATTAAAATATTCTAAAGAAAGATTTGAAAATCTTGAGGGAAGCCGTAAAAACTACAAATGATTATACTCACAATAATCGTGAAATTGGTGATAAATTATAGAAATGTGGGATGGTTTAGACCTTTAATTTATTGGGAACTAATGAAAGTAGATCTTTAGTTCTCACTTTTCTAAAAATAATTTAATTATCTGAAAAGGCTTGAAAAAAGTTATTTTTAAACGGATTTCAAGGTATCATATTCTTATACATAAAATCAAGTATCAAAACTTGTCAAAATACTTCTAAGGTGAGTGTCAGAGGTTCAAATCACTTCTTGGACACCAGATTAATATGAAACTTGGAAAATTCGATAATAAAGCAAAGCGGCTTGCAAAAAATGCGTTTTTATGTTATTATGTATTTGTCAAGGAAACTTGCATAAAATAAAAAAGGAATACCTAATTTTGGCGAGTTAGGTACTATTCCAAAATTTTAGATTAGTACCGACCTATACAGTTGGTACTATTTTTATTAATATGATTATAATCACAATAATAAGGAGTATTATGATAGTACAAAGATATTTCTCTGATTTTCTCATAATTTCACCTTTCACTTTAAAAAAGTAAAGGAGAATAGTACCTAAACTAACTAAGTATTCCTAAAATAATTATATCAAACAAACGTTCTTTGCACAAGCAATTTATACTAAATTTATGGCAATTTAGAAAACACACTTGCCAATTGTCATGACAATTTGACGTATTAATTTATACGAAGGAAATTATAATGGAGAAAACATTATCGATTATAAATTACTTTTCTTGAAGCAACGGGATATTTTGAAAAGCCAATAGAAGATATATATTTATCCATAAATAATGATTATCAAAATCAAAATAATGCTTTACTATCAATTATAGGTGCTTCAAAAATAATGTTAGATAAAAATGTTTTTTTAAAACAACTACAAGGTTATACAAGAGAAAAAATTCTCACAACCTTTATCTCCGTTAGAAAAAGAAGATGCAAGAGAATATGTGTCAATTATTAATAATAGCCGCAGAAGAAAATAGTCCATATTTTTTTCATTTATATAATTTAACAATAGAAAAAATTAGAAAATTTTATCATAGATTAAATGGATTACCTAAAGTTCAAACTTCAAAGGTTTTTAGAGTATATACTGATAAAAATTATAGGAAGTCATTTTACAAAGAAAATATTTCTGAAGATGAATTTGTAGCATAGTTGAAATTGATATAAATATAAAGCGTAACTACCTGACTGGTAGATGCGCTTTATATTTTATATCTACTACTTATTTCTTCTTTTTTTTCAGTCCTTTGTAAGCGATGAATCCGACAACCAGTATGACAAC
>CANPYQ010000024.1 GCA_947588865.1 uncultured Bacilli bacterium | reverse complement strand
AGAACTATTTTTAGTCCTCTATCTCGATTCATTTATCATTAGTTTTTGGTTTCACCAACACTACTTGACATTGAACCCCTTTTATAATATCAAATACTTTTTTCACTTCTAAATCATACTTAATATAATCTGTATTTTCATTATATTGTTTTTTAACCTCTTCTGTTGTGATGTTATATTTTTCTGCTATATTTTTTAATTCATTATCTATTTCCTTATCTGTTACTTGTATATTTTCCATTTTTATAATTTCTTCAATAATTAATCTATATTTAACTCTTTTTATAGCTTCATCTTTATATTGTTCCTTTAAAGTTTCTCTATTAGAATTTGTATATTTAAAAAATTGTTCTAATGAAATACCTTGCATAGATATATGTTCTTCAAAATGATCAACCATTCTTTCTTCTTCATCATTAATCATTGTATCTGGTATTTCTACTTCTGTAGTTTTTGAAATTTCATCAAGTAAGTCATTTATATATTTGTCATCAGCTTGTGCTTCTTTGCTTGCTTTTATATTCTCTTTTACTTGATTTTCCAATGCTTCTTTTGAATCAATTCCATCCATACCTAAATCTTCAAAAAATTCTTTGTCCAATTCAGGTATTTTAATTTCTTTAACCTCATTAACCTTAACTTTAAAAACTACTGGTTTTCCCTTTAAATCTTCAGAATGATAATCTTCTGGGAAAGTCAAATTTATATTTTTTTCTTCCCCTGCTTTCATGCCTATTAATTGATCTTCAAATCCAGGTATGAAAGTATTTGAGCCAATTTCAAGAGAATAGTTCTCTCCCTTACCGCCTTCAAAAGCAACATCATCTTTAAATCCTTCAAAGTCAATTATAGCTATATCCCCTTTTTCTAAAGCTCCTTCTTTAACTATATTCTCTTTATAATGTTCTCTCATATGATTAATAGCATCTTCTATTTCTTTTTTAGTTACTTTTACTGTTTCTTTCTTTACATTTAAATTTTTGTATTTGCCAAGTTTAACTTCTGGTCTAAGAGTAACTGTAAATACATACTCTATATATTTTTCATTTATATCTTTAATATCCAAAACAGGTTGAGCTACTATTTCTAAATCCTTATTTTCATCTAACATCTTTTTATAAGCATCCTCTACACATAAATTTGATGCATCCATATATAAAGACTCTATTCCATATTTTTTTAAATATACATTTTTAGGAGCTTTACCTGGTCTAAAACCATCTATTTTTGCCTTCGCATTAGCTTTTTTAAATGAGCTATCTAAAGCTTTTTCCCATTTTTCACCTTCTATTTTTATTGTTATTTCTTTTAAATTTTTATTATTTTCCATAAATCTTCCTCCAATACTCATATAGTATATAATAAATTGAATATTTAATCAAGATAAAATTTAATTTCTTAATTTATCTATTGCTTCTTTATAATCTTGTTTAGTTATAAAGCTTCCAACAACGCATATATCTGCCTTACTACATTTTTTTATTGTTTTATCGTTTATTCCACCATCTACTTCTATTAAATAATGATAATGTTTTTTATTTCTTAAGTCGTATAATTGCTCGATTTTTTTAGTACTTTCTTCTATAAATGATTGCCCACCTTTACCCGGTTCGACACTCATAACTAAAACTAAATCTAAATAGTCTAAATATTCTACTATTTCACTAATATCTGTTGATGGTTTTATAGACATTCCTACATTTATTCCCTTTTCCTTTATATAATTTATTACACTTGCAACTTCACTAACAGCTTCATAATGAAATGTAATAAATTTTGGATTTAATTTTGAAAATTCATCAATGTTATTTTTCACATCACAAACCATCAAATGAATATCTTTAGGTTTAGTCGTAAATTTAACAATATCACAAAATTCTTCACAATTGTATGTTTTGTTTTCTACAAAAATCCCATCCATTACGTCAAGATGTATAAAATCTACATCTAATTTATCTAATTTTTTTAATTCCTCACTTTTAGGTTCTTTTATATCTAAGAAAGAAGCTGATATTTTCATGCTCATAGTTCACCTTTTTCTATAAATTTTATATAATTATCATATCTACTTTTCATTATATTGTTATTTTCTACATTTTCTTTTATAGCGCATTTCTTTTCATTTAAATGCATGCAATCTCTATACTCACAATAAACTTTATATTTATTAAATTCTATAAAATTATCCCTTATATCGCTCGGTGTCATATTGTTAAAATTTAATGCAGAAAAACCTGGAGTGTCTGCTACAAGTCCACCTAATACCTCAATTAATTCTGTATGGCGAGTAGTATGTCTACCACGCCCTAACGCAACAGATACATCCCCTATTTCAAGATGCAGTTTATTATCTAATTTATTTAATAAAGAACTTTTACCCGCACCACTTTGTCCTGTAAATACAGTTGTTTTTCCTTTAAATATATTTTTTAAATTTAAATCAGTATTATTATATACATCATATCCAATTTTTTTATAATATTCTTGGATAATTTTAATTTTATTTAACTCTTCTTCAGATAGTAAATCTAATTTTGTGAAACATATAATTGGTTTAATATTATTAAACTCTATTATAGTGAGTAATTTATCAAGTAAATTAGAAGAAAAATCTGGTATTTTAACGCTTGTTACTATAACTACTTGATCAATATTAGAAACACTTGGTCTTTCTAATTCATTTTTTCTTTTTAATATTTCTATAATGTATCTGTTTTTTTCATCTATTACTACATTATCACCTACCAAAGGGATTATACCTAATTTTCTAAATTTTCCTCTTGGTTTACATATATATAATTTATCATTTATTTTAACTGTATAATCATTACTCAATTGTTTTACAATTTTTCCTTGCATTAATTTGTTCCTTCTTTGTCTGTCATATCATCATCTGGTTTTTCATCGTTATTTTCATTAGATACTTCAACTGCAATTGTAACAGTCAAAGTAGTACCTGACTTAACTTCATCGCCAAATCCTCTAGATTGTGATATTACATCACCTGGTTTAAATTTATTATCTTCTTCCTCCTTAAAAATACATGTAATTTTATTATCATCACAGAATTGTTGTATCAAATCTCTATCATAACTTCCATCTGTAAAATCAGGATAAACAACTATGATAGTTGCATATGTAAGTTCGATAACTCCATTATCTTTTTGTAATCTATTACCCTCTTCTACACTTTGAGCAACTATAGTATTTTCTTCTATGTTATCTTCTTCTGTAACTTTTTTAGGTGTAGTCACTACTCTTATTCCCATACTCTCTAATTCAGCCTTAATTACATCCAATTTTTTTCCTGTATAATCTTCAACCTCTATCGTATTTTCAAATGATGACACCGTTATTGTTACTGTATTACCTTCTTTTACTTTAGAAGATGATTTTGGACTTATTGACATTACAACATCTTCATCATATTCCTCATTATATGCATACTTAACATTACATACTAATCCTGATTTTTCTATTTTTTTACAAGCATCTTTTTCACTTAATCCAATAATATCACTAGGTACAAAAACATTTTTTGTCTTCCCAGAACTAAATATCCATATAAATATAAGTCCAATTAAAACTATTATAATACAAACAACTCCAACTATTTTTAATGCTGTATTTATTTTTGTATCAGAATTTTGAGAATCATCCATAGTTAAAGATTTATTTTTTATTTCTCTTGATTCTAATTTAGTAATGGTTTTTGTATCGTCTAAACTATGTTCTGGATATTTGTATACCAATCTTTTCTCATTAAGTCTTGAGGGATCTAAACTAGTTTTTAAATCTTCATACATTTCAGAAACACTGTCATATCTGTTTTTTGGATTTTTAGCACAAGCTCTTAAGATTATATTTTCTACACTTTGTGGTACAGAATTATTAATTTCAACTACACTTGGGATTTGATCTCTCATATGTTTTATAGCAATTTCAACTGCATTTTCTCCTTTAAATGGAACTTTACCTGTCAAAAGTTCAAACATTAAAATTCCTAAAGAATATATATCACTTTTAATAGTTGAACCATTACCACTTGCTTGTTCTGGAGGAAGATAATGTACACTACCCATAACCGAATTAGTTTGAGTTAATTCATTATTATTTAGTGCCATAGCAATCCCAAAATCAGTTATTTTTACTCTTCCATCTTCTAATATCATAACATTTTGTGGTTTGATATCTCTATGTATTATATAACTATCATGCGCACATGCAATACCACTTGTTAACTGCATCATTATATCTATAGCTTCATTTAAATTAAGGGCTCCCCTTTTTTTTATTAAGCTTTTTAATGTTTTACCATTAATATATTCCATAACAATAAAATATTTACCATTGTCTTCTCCTACATCATACATTTCAACTATATTAGGATGTCTTAAAGAACTTGCGGAATTAGCTTCTCTTTGAAAACGTCTTACAAATTTTTCATCACCAGCTAAATCACCTCTTAAAATTTTAACGGCAACTTCACGTTCAAGTATTGTATCCCAGGCTAAATAAACGTTAGCCATTCCTCCTTCACCAATAGGTTTAATTATCTTATAACGATTATCAATAAGTTCTCCTTTATTCATCACGACTAGCCTCCTTAATTAAACATGCTATTGATATATTATCATTTCCCCCACGATTATTAGCTTTAAATACTAATTTTTCTAACTTTTCTTTTAAAGTACTATTTTCATTCAATACTTTAGATATCTGATTATCATCTAACATATTAGTTAAACCATCACTACACAAAAATATTCCATCTATATCTAAATCGACATTGAATATATCCATATCTACATTTGTACTGCTACCTAATGCTTTCATAAGAACATTTTTCTTAGGATGATTACGTGCTTCTTCTTTTGTTAATTCTCCACTTTTTACAAGCAAATTAACTAAGGTATGATCCACTGTAATTTTATGTAAACTTTTATTTTTATATATGTATCCTGATGAATCACCAATATTTCCAATAAGCAAGAATGAAGGTGTTAATATTGAAAGTACAATTGTTGTTCCCATGCCTGAACTTTCAGGATGTTCTTGTACATATTTAAAAATTGCAACATTGGCTTCACTAACAGTACTTTGTATCCAACTTATCGCATCTTCTTTATTTCCTACGCTACTTATATTTTTAAATCTATCACATATAAGATTTAAAGCTATTGAAGATGCAACTTCACCATCTTTATGGCCTCCCATACCATCTGCCACTATTAACATTTTTTCATTCGTACCGTTTTCTACTATTGATACTGAATCTTCATTTCTTTCTCTTACCTTTCCTGGATCAGTTATATAATAGTACTCCATTTTATACCTCCTTATAGTTCGAGCGTAACTGCCCACATGCAGCATTTACTTTACTTCCAAATTCTTTTCTAATTGTAACACAGATATGATTCTTTTTTAGTATATCATAGAATGTTTTAATTGACTCACTACTACTCTTTTTATATTCTATATGACTAGTTTCATTATACGGTATTAAGTTGACATAACAATTTATGCCCTTTAACAAATCACTTAATTCTAAAGCACATTCCTTAGAATCATTAACTCCTTTTAACATTATATATTCAAATGTTACTCTTCTATTAGTCTTCTTTATATATTCTTTGATAGAATTCATTACATCTTCTATTTTATAAACTTTATTTATATTCATTATATTATCCCTTATATTATTATTAGGGGCATGCAAGCTTATGGCTAAATTAACTTGCTTATCATAATTTGTAAATTGTTTTATTTTAGGTACAATTCCGCAAGTTGAAACTGTTATATGCCTTGAACCTATATCTATTCCTTTTCCACAATTGACTATGTCTATAAATTTAATTACGTTATCATAATTATCAAATGGTTCTCCTATTCCCATTAAAACTATATGGGAAATTCTTTTTTTTATATCACTTTCAACCATAAGTATCTGACTAACCATTTCATATACTTCTAAATTTCTTACTTTCTTAAGTCTACCACTTTCACAAAATTTACATCCCATATTACATCCTACTTGAGTAGAAATGCAAATACTAGTTCCATAATCATGATACATTAAAACAGCTTCTACTAAATTATCATCTTCTAATTTAAATAAATATTTAGCTACATCAATGTCTTCTTGTTTTTTTACTATTTCTAATTTTTTAAAATAAAAATCATCCTTTAACGTTTTTATTGTTTCTTTTGAAACATTTTTCATATCGTCAAAATTACTTATTCTTTTTTTATATATCCAATCAAATATTTGAGTAGCCTTAAATTTCTTATCATTTTTATTTAAAAAATAATTTTCTAAATCTTCTAAAGTAATTCCATATATATTCTGCATATTTACACCTATACCAATTATACCAAAAACAAAATAAAAATAATAGAATATTCTATTATTTTTATCATTATTTACATAATTTTTATAGTTATTTATTTTTTATTAAATGTTTATTTAAAGAAAAATATTGAATACCAGATACTACTGATAAAATAGTTGCTACAAACAATAACACTTTTGCTACAGAAATATTAAAAAGTTCAAAAGGTAAATTATAGAAAAGAGTCAATACTATTCCAACCATAAGACAAGCTGTTTTTATTTTCCCAGACTTTATAGCAGCTACTACTTTCCCATTACTAGCTGCTAACATTTTTATAGAATTAACTATACTATCTCTTATGATTATTATGACTGGTACTATAGGGTGTATAAATCCCTGAGCAGACAATATTATAAGTACTGAATTGACTAATATTTTATCTGCTATTGCATCTATTAATTTACCAAAATCTGTAATTAAATTATATTTGCGGGCAATATATCCATCTAAAAAATCAGTTAAAGATGCTATAATAAATAACACACCAGCAATAATATATTTTAAATCTATAACAATTGTTTCATTTACAAATATTTTAGGTATTTCAATTCCAAATATTGATCCAGTATAATTTCCACCAATCAATATTAGTATTATTATAATTGCAATTATAATTCTACTGATTGTTAATTTATTAGGCAAATTCATAAGATACAACCCCTTCACTACTTACAATAGTATTAGATACCTTATCATTATCTTTAGTTAATAATAATATTACTACATATATCACAATAATTAATAAAAGAATTATTCCACCAATAATTAAAAATCTAGGTATAGATTGTTGTTGAGTTTTTTCAATAGTATAAGGAGAAGATATTTTTACCGTTTTTATTTTTTTAGCCTTTTTTTTCTGCTCTTTTTCTGCCCTTTTTATATCATCTATTGATATTTTTGAAGTAAAATCAAATAGATACTCATTAAATTCCTCTACCATCTCTTCATAATCAAGACCTAAATATTTAGAATAATTTTTAATAAACATTTTAAGGTAAAATATATCTTTAAAAGCTTCTTTATTACCTGATTCTATATTTTCTAATTGTGATGGTCTAAGTTTTAAATCTTGCGCTGCTTCATCAATAGTAATTCCCATTGATTCTCGAGTCTCTTTTAATTTTTCTCCTATTTCTTTCATAATTACCTCAATTCTAAAATAATAATATTTTATAAGCCATGTTCTGTTCTTCAAATGAAGCGACAAATATTTATCTACTGTTTCCAGTCCCTGAGTTGGTTCATTTTCCTCATCAGAGTTCCCCTACCAAAATTTGGGTTTCTCACTCGCGGGGTTTACCACGTTCCACTTCCTTCATTTCTGAATTCTTCGTCACTTTGGCACTTTTACACTTAATCTAACCATATCATAAGACTTAGGTTATTTCGGAGCCGTTAGTATAAACTACCTAGAGTTATTTTTTCCTCTAGCGCGAACACTATAGTCATCTCAGACTATGTGAGCATGGACTTTCCTCTACATTATAAAAAATGCAGCATTTGTCAAAATATTATTCTTTACCATAAATTATTTTTTCAAGTTTAGATATTCTTCTTAATACATCAGCGTTAGATGTATTACCTCCGTTATCTGAATCCATTAAAACATCTATCTTTGTTTTTAAATTCCTTACTTCTTGTTTTAATGCAATATTATCCTCTATTAATTGTTTCTTTTCTTTCTCCAAATCACGAATGATAGTATTCATTTCATCATAGTCTTTTATAACGATATCTAAATACTTATCAACTTCTTGAGGCCTATAACCCCTTGTATCTATTTTAAATTCTTTTTCCAAAATATCACGACTAGTTAAAACAATACGATCTTGATACATAATTTACACCTCATTCTTTTCTATGTAATTATCTCAAAAAAAATATATTTTGTCAATTAATATATAAAGGATTTAAAAAAAACTACTTACCTTTTATAGAGTAAGTAGATAATTTTATATAACTTACATCGTCAATCATACTATTGAATACATTCTGAATATGAGAATTTTTATTCACATTATCACCTCTTGATACTATATTAACATATCTTTTTAATAAAATATCGTAGTTCGACAAAACTAGATAAAATTAGAACTTTAATAAAATTTTGGATATTTAATATTAAACGACTTATTTTCTGTAAAATTTATATTTTTAATATATTAGAATAGTAGAAAAAAAATAATTTTTATAGTATAATAATAAAGGTGATTTAATGAAGTATCCAAGTGGGATAAATAAAGAGTTTAAAAAATTTAAATCATATAGTAATAGAGGTATGAATTTAGAACAAGATTTAAATGACACTAATGCTTATTATTTGAATCAAGAACTTGCTGTTATATATAAAAAGCCTACACCTATAACAATAAATAAGGTGGACTATAAATCAAGGACAGACGCTGTAATTAAAGAAGCTCATTTTAAAATACCATCAACTACTGATTATAATGGAATATATAAAGGAAATTATATTGATTTTGAAGCTAAAGAAACTAATAATACTACTAGTTTTCCATTAAATAATATTCACAAGCACCAAATAGAGCATTTAAAAAAAATATACAAATTAGGTGGAATTGGATTTATAATTGTAAGATTTAATAAAGTAAATAAGACTTACTTGTTATTTGTTAAAGACTTACTTTTATTCATAGAAAATAACAAAAGAGCATCTATTCCTAGGTCATATTTTGAAGAAAAGGGATATATAATTAAAGATGGAATAAACCCTAGATTAGATTATTTAAAAATTATTGATAAATTGGAGGTCAATTATGAAAAAAGTGAAAAATAATATCATCAAAAAGGTTAAAAAATTATGGAACAAAGAACCAGTTAGTATATTGGTACCTATATTAAGTATTATTATATTTATAGTATCTACTTTTACAATTGGAATTATTAAAGGATTTCTCCTTCTAATTGCAATTAATATTTTATATTTTGGAATAAATTATATATATACTAAAATGAGTAAAAAAAAGAAAAATTTAAAAAAAGAAAATTCGAGTAATGAAAGAATTGAAAAAAAATCCAATATAAAGCAAAAGAAAAAAAGAAAGAAAAAATGGAAAATTGTTTTGTTGATTTTTCTAATATTTTTCATCATTGGAATAATAGGAATAATTGCTTTTTGTGTTTATATAGTTATAAATGCTCCAAAATTTGATGAAAAGTTATTATATGTATCTGATCCTACAATAGTTTTAAGTAGTGATGGTACCGAAATTGGAAAATTAGGTACTGAAAAGCGTATAACTATTACATATGATGAAATACCTGAAGTATTAATAGATGCAATTGTAGCAACTGAAGATTCAAGATTTTTTGAACATAATGGTGTAGATTGGGCTAGATTTTTAAAAGCTTCCTTTTACCAATTATTAGGCAAAAGTGAAGCTGGAGGTGCCTCTACTCTTACTATGCAAGTTTCTAAAAGAGCATTTACGTCTACTGAAGATGAAGGTATTGAAGGTATAATTAGAAAATTTACTGATGTTTACGTTTCTATGTTTGAAATAGAAAAAAATTATACTAAAGAACAAATAATGGAATTTTATGTAAATTCTCAATATTTAGGTAAAAATGCATATGGTGTTGAGCAAGTATCTTTAAATTATTTTGGTAAAAGCACAAAGGAATTGAACCTAGCAGAAGCTGCTATGATAGCAGGCTTATTCCAAGCACCAGGGAGATATGATCCTTATGATAATCCTGAAGCGACTGAAAAAAGAAGACAAAATGTTTTAAAATTAATGTTAAGACACAACTATATAACAGAAGAAGAATATGAAGTTGCTAAAAAAATGACTGTTGATAAAATAGTTATCCCAAAAGAAAACAATAATGCTGGAATGGGTGTTTCACCATATCAATCATTTATAGACACAGTTGCAGAAGAAGTTCAAAAAAAGACTGGAAAAAATCCTTATACTACACCTATGATTATATATACTACATTAAATACCGACTTGCAAGATTACATTAATAATATTATGAATGGAACTTCATATAATTGGGAAAATGATAAAGTTCAAGCTGGTATTGCTGTAATAAATGTTAAAGATGGAAGTGTTGCAGCACTAGGTGGAAATAGGAATGTAAATGCAATTGACACATTTAATTATGCTACTGACATTGAAAATCAAATAGGATCTACCGCTAAGCCATTATATGATTATGGTCCTGCAATACAATATAATAATTGGAGTACTTATCAAATTTTAGTAGATGAACCTATAACTTATTCAGACGGCACACCAATAAATAACTGGAATGGAGCTTATGAAGGATTTGAAACAATGAGAACTGCTTTAAACGGTTCTAGAAATATACCAGCTCTTAAAGCTTTCAAAACAAATGATAAAGCAAAAGTTATTGAATTTGTTGAAAAATTAGGATTAACTCCAGAAATATATTCTTGCCCTGATGGATATGAAAGAGAAAAAAAGAATTGTATAAAATATGAAGATGGGAAAGTAATAGAAAATATTGCGGCAACAAAATCCAATTCATTACACGAAGCACATGCAATTGGTGGGTATAATGGTGAATCACCACTATCTATGGCTGCTGCATATTCAGCTTTCGCAAATGGTGGTATTTATACAGAACCATATACATTCACCAAGCTTATTTATCAAGAAACAAAAGAAGAGTTTATTAATGATATAAACCAAACTGAAGCTATGAGTGAAGAAACTGCATATATGATTAGTGATATGTTAACTACTACTGCCCCACAAGCTATGGGAAGATATTACAACATTAATGGAATAAAATATGCTGCAAAAACAGGTACTACAAACTATGATGAAGAAACTCTAAAGCAATATAATCTTCTTTGGTCAGGAGCCGTTAACGACTTATGGACTATAGGATTTAATACTGAATATGCAATAGGCGTGTGGTATGGATACAATTCATTAAAAGAATTGAAAGATGGATATTATAATGTATTAAGCAGTGGTCAGCATGAGAGATTATTTCAAGCTGTAGGTCAAAAGGTATTTACAAACAAAGATAATTTTACTAAACCTTCTGGAGTTGTATCTGTTAGTTTAGAATCTGAGTGCCCAGAACCTACATTACCAAGTGAATTTACACCATCTAATCTTATTCAAACAGAATTGTTTATAAAAGGTACAGAGCCAACAACAGTTTCAACTAGATTTGCTAAATTAAGTGATGTTTCCAATTTAAAATCAACAACTACTAATAACAAAATTAAAATTACTTGGAATGCTGTCAACAATCCTGAAATAAATACAGAAAATTATTTAAAAAAATATTTTTCAAAAGTTTTTGTAAATTCGTCATATCTAAATTCATATGTTGCAAGTAGGTTAGCATATAATAATTCAAATATTGGTACATTAGGATATAATATATATAAACAAAATTCAGATGGTTCTTTAACATTACTAGATTTTGTAACTTCAAACGCATATGAAACAACTGTAAACAAATCTGGAACTTATACTTTCGTCATAAAAACAGCTTATTCAATATTTAAAAATAATATGAGTGACGGAAAAACAATAAAAATTAATATTACTGTTAAGAACAATACTACTCCTGATACTGATAACGATAACAATGAAAACGATGACAAAAAAGATGAGAATGATGACAATAGCGAATCTGATGACAATAACAATAATAATCAAGACACTGACAATTCAAGTCAAAATAACAGATAAAAGGTAAAGAAAATCAATCTTTACCTTTTTTATATTTACATAAATTATTTAATTTACAATTTTCGCAATTTGGATTTTTTGATTTGCAATAATATCTACCAAATAATACTAGTTGATGATGTAACCTAGATAATTTTTCTTTTGGAAATTTTTTATTTAATTTTTTTTCTATCGCTAACACATCATCATTTTCTTGCGCAATTCCGAGCCTTTTACTGACCCTAGAAACATGTGTATCAACTGCTATGCAAGGTACATTATATAGATTAGATAGAACCACATTTGTAGTCTTTCTCCCTACTCCATCTAAACTTTCTAGATAATTTCTATCATTAGGTACTACACCATTTTTATCTTTTAATAATGATTTAGATATTTTTATTATATTTATAGCTTTTTTGTTAAAAGTCCCTATTGGCCTAATGATATTTATTATATCGTTTATATCAGCATTACTGAGTTTTTCTAATGTATCATATTTTTTAAACAAAATATCTGTTACCATATTAACCCTTTTATCTGTGGTTTGAGCGCTCATCATTACAGCAAGCAACAATTCGTAATCCTTTGAGTAATTTAGTTCACATTTTGGATTAGGAAACAATTCATCAAGATAATTAGTTATTTTCTCCATCATTTAACCAATCATAATCAAATAATTCTTTGTTTTTGCTTATTTTATTTTTAAATTGCTTCCTATCTTTTTCTACATCATTTTTTGTTTTTATTCCTTTTTTTGACCATTCATATATTATTTTATCTATATATCTTAAATTACTAACACCATTATAAATTGCCTCTTTAAGAGCTAATACTATTAAATCTTCACTTGTTCCACTTTCAATCCACCCATTAATAATCTCAAATTCCATAGGAGATAAAGTTCTGCCAAATTCAGTTTCAAAAATATCATACAAATTTGACGAATTTTTTTCTTCTTTAGTTGAAAGAGAAAATGCAAGTTTTTCATATAATGAATCTAAATTAATAATCTCACTTCTTATATTATTATTTTTTTGTATTTCAATTTTTATAATATTTTTTTCACACAATGAATTAATCAATTCAAGTACATTATTAGTATCTATTCTTATATCAGTTCCTATTTGTTTAGGATTATATATATTATTTGACTGATTTACTAAATAAATTAATATAATAAGCTCACTATCTGTTATATTTAACTTTTTATAATTAAACAATAATTCTTTTGGAATTTGATAGTTATTACTTTTTAATAATTCTATAATCTGATTCATAAAACCACCTAAATAAATTATATATTAATTATAAATTGAAATCAAGGAAAATTTATATCATTATTAGTTGTTAATTACATAGTACATTAACTCATCTATTCTTTTTAATTTATTTTTATAATACAAATAGCCTATAAGTGCTTCTAGTCCCGTTGCATATTTATAAGTAATAACATCACAATTTTTAGGTTTATGACTATTTTTATGATTCCTAGCATTTATAACTATATTTTTTTCCTCTTCTGTTAAAACATTTAGCTGTATCATTTTTTTTAAAATTGATGCTTGTGCAGTTGCACTTACTAACTTTACTGCCTCATTTTGTAAATTTTTTACTTTTGATATCCCCTTATCTATTAAATATTTTCTTACATATGTCTCATATATAGAATCTCCTAGATATGCTAAAACTAAGGCATTCTTATTCACAGTTTTTTAACCTCATTGTACTTTCTAATATATTTTAATGTATCTTTAGCACTATTTGATATATAATAACATTCTTTAACTTTTTCATCAGTAAATTTTTCATTATATAAATAATCTAAAAATTCAAACAATTTATCAAAATAGCCACACGAATTATAAATTACAATTGGCTTATCAAATTCGCCACTCCTTTTACATTCTATAACCGTAAATAATTCGTAAATAGTCCCAATTCCACCTGGAAGAAAAACAATTGCATCACTTTTGTTAATTAATTCAGTTGTTCTATCACTAATGGAATTAGTTAATATTTCATAAGTACAGTTTAAATTATTTAAATCATTCTTGTATGCTTTAGGGCATATTCCTGTTACTTGATTTTTATTTTTTAAAGCAGTCTTATATGACATTCCCATTAATCCACTATTTGATGCACCAAAAACTAAATCGTTATCAATAAGCAATTCATTTACATAATCTTTTGAATTTAATATATATTTTTTATTTATTTCATTGCTCGATGAACATCCTATAAAAATTTTCATAAATCAACCTCATACCTATCAAATGTTATACCTTTAATTATTCCATTTTTGATATCGTTCATAACTACACTATATACTTTATCAAAATCTACTTCTCCTCCTCGAATCAAACATCCTCTTTTTTTCCCAATAGATGAAAGTGTTATTTCTATGTCATTATCAATGTTATCCAACCCATATCTAGTTTTAAGTATATCTGGGTAATATTTATACAAAGTATTTAATATATAAATGGCCACTCTATCTAAAGGCAAAATTTCTTCTTTAATGGCAGTTAAGCTTGCTAAATTAAATGAAACTATTTCACTATCTAATTTAGGCCACAATATGCCCGGAGTATCAAGTAATTCTATATTATCATTTACTCTAATCCAATTTAAATTCTTAGTAACACCTGGGGTGTTTCCTACATTAGTAACTTTACGCCCTATTAATCTATTTATTAAGGTACTTTTACCTACATTAGGTATACCAACTATAAGTACTCTAATTTTTCTTTTACTCATTCCTTTTTCTAATCGTTTTTTATTTTCTTCTTCCATTATTTTATTAGTTAGATTTATTAAATTATTTAAATTAGTGTTTTTTTCTAAATTTAATCCAATTACATTATAACCTATAGATTCATAGTATTTAATCCATTTATTTGTTTCATCCATATCACATAAATCCATCTTAGTCATAATAAGTATTCTCTTCTTATTTTTAATTAATTCATCTATATCTTTTATTTTAGATGAATAAGGTATTCTAGCATCTATTACCTCATACACTATATCTATTAAATTTAAATTTTCACTTATTAATCTTTTAGTTTTGGCCATGTGGCCTGGGTACCAGTTAATGTTTATTTTATCTTTATTCACTTTTACCACTTCCAATTTCTTTTAGTATTTTATCATTTTCAAGAAATTTATCAAAATCTGAAATTAATAATACGTCTTGTTTTTCCCTAAATTTATCATATTCCTTATACGCAAGTTCTTGAGCAACCTTATGAGAAATTTTTCCAGAGTTATGTAATATTTCCCTTCCATTAAATTGTAAGAAAGCATTAAGCTTTTCTATCCAATCATTCATTGTCATTGCATTATGATTTTCTGCTTGCAATTCAGCATAATCTAAATACATTGTAACAATTCTATTTAAATCTTTTAATTCTTT
>CANPYQ010000023.1 GCA_947588865.1 uncultured Bacilli bacterium | reverse complement strand
TAGTACTTTTAGTTTAAAAGATAATTATAGAACAAATTATTTCTTGTCAAAAAGAATGTAAAAATATGTAAAAAAAACACAAATTAATTATATAACTTGTATTTTCTCTGAAATTTTTCCAACATTTACTTTACTTCATCATACCAACCATTTTCTTAAAATGGTAATTCTATAAATACTTATCCACTACATTAATAATTCTATTATATTCATTTAATAGTTCTTCATAGTGTTCTATTACATAGTCAACATTATTTTCTTTTGATTTCATCTCATGATCTAAAGATATTTCTGCTAACTTTTTAAAGCCTAAATATTTACTATCACTTTTCATTGCATGTACATCTATACTATAATCTTTCATGTTTTTGTTGCTTTTATTTTTTTCTATTCTTATCATTCTATCTTTTGACTCTTTAATAAATGTTTTTAATGTTTCATTATACATATCAATATCTCCAAGAAGTTCTAGTGATGCATCAACATCAATATCATTTTCTTTTAGATAATCAATATTTCCCTTTAAACTATCATCTTTATTTTCTTCACTCATTTTATTTAATTTTTCATTTAACTTTTCTATTTCTTCATCACTAATTTGTATTACTTTATGAATATCTTTATCTAATGTTTCTATCCCATTTAAACATTTATTTAATACAATTTTTAATTTTTCTTTTTCTATTGGTTTTGCTAAATAACCATCAAATCCTACTTCTATATATTTATTAGATTTACCTTGTTCTAGTGCATCTGCAGTAAGAGCTACTACAGGTGTATTAAATCCATCTATTTGTTTTAATGTTTTAAATGCTTGAGTTCCACTCATTTTTGGCATCATTATGTCCATCAAAATTAAATCATATTTATTTTCTTTTACTTTATTAATGCATTCTTCACCACTTAAGGCACTTTCTATATTTAAATTAAATTCTTTTAATATTTTAGTTGCTACTTTTATATTTAATGCATTATCATCTACTACTAATACTTTTTTATTATCAAATGTTATTTTATCCACTGTTTCTTCTTTTTTTGCTATTTCTCCTGATATTTTTTGACTTACAAATACTGTAAATTTACTTCCCTGTCCATAAGTTGAATCTACTGTTATACTTCCACCCATTAGTTCTACTAATGATTTTGTAATTGCAAGTCCAAGACCAGTTCCTTCAATTGTTGTGTTCATATCTTCTTCTAGTCTACTAAATTTAGTAAACAATCTAGTCATCTGTTCTTTTTTTATTCCTCTACCAGTATCTTTAACTGTTATTTTTAATTTACATTCATTATTTTGATTTATTGAACTTACATTAAAATCTATATAACCTTTTTCGGTATACTTAACTGCATTAGTAAGTAAATTAGTTATTATTTGTTTTATTTTACCTTTATCTCCATATAAATTTGAAGGTAAATCAACTGCAAAATTACATCTTAATTCTATTTCTTTTTCACCTATTCTAATTTCAGTTAATTTCTTTAACTCTTCTAATACTTCTTTAAAATCATAATCAGTTTCAACTACTTCCATTTTATCTGCTTCTATTTTACTAATATCTAGTATTCCATTTACTATCTCAAGTAAACTTTGAGAAGCCATAACTACATCATTAGCATCTTCGTGAATTTCGTCTATATCATTACTTGTTTTAATTACTTCAGAAAGTCCTACTATAGCATTAAGTGGAGTTCTTATTTCATGCGACATACTACTTAAGAAATCACTTTTAGCTCTATTTGCTTTTTCTGCTTGATTTTTGGCAAGTTCTAGTTGATTAATCATTTTAACGTCAGGATTTTCTATTGTAAAGTACATAATCATTAAAACAAAGGATTCCATGGAAGTAGCAAAAGTAAGTGCAGGATTTAACTTTTGTATTAATGTTACAAGACTTCCCCCCAATATATATATGAGTAATGGTAAATATTTTTTAGATTTTATATTTTTAATATTTTTTAACATTGAAATTATGCAAATAATAACACATCCTAAAGAAAAAATGTAAATAGTATTAGCACTTTCACCATAAGAATACATTATATTGTCTTCACTAAATATGTATATAGGCAATATAAATATAAATAATATACCTAATAAATAACTAAATATAAAGGATGTTTTTGCTAATTTATTAACTCTTTCAAACGAAATAACACAAACATAATAACTAAATAAAAAAATAAAGCTTAATAAATAACACAAAAATATTTTATTAATCAAATTAACAAAAATAATATTAGATAAATATTTTATTGAAAATATACAAGATAACTCAAGCAAAATTCCAACTACATTTAAAAATATTAATTTGCTAAAAATAAAAATTTCTTTAGTTTTAACATGTTCCTTTTTTAAAAAAGAAATATTCAATATTAAAATTGCTACATTAACATATGAATTCATCAAATCACCTACTATACTAATTATAGCATAATATTAAAAAAAGTTATAATTTTAATTATTTTTTTATAACTTTTTGATAATGAGTATTTTTAGAATTAGTCTTAAACTCTTTCCATAACATTAATTGTCTATTATCTTTGTTGCCTAATACTTTTATACAATCATCTATTATACCCTCATTAATTAAACTCTTATTATTTCGTTTCCCACATCCTGTTAATGGGAAAGATTCAAAATTATTTCTATATCTATATACAAATTTTGAAACTATATCTTCACCAAATTTTTTTGAACAACGCTCATGAATTGAACAAATGATTTTATATAAATTAATTTTTATATTAGGTATTGTTTCAAAATGTATTACATAATTGTCATCAACATTTACAACTTCACAAGACATGACATTTTTTGTATCTTTCAAAACTTCATCTGCTATTTCAAACGGAGGTATAATATCATTTTCATTTATTCTTCCTTTTATATGAATACCTGAACATTCATCTATATATCCATACACATTACAATCAGCTCGTTTTACTCCATTAGAATCTTTTATAAAAAATTTTTCTGTAGCTTCTTCGTTATCTTTATAGCCAACCATTGTGCAAGGAGAATTAGCTGTTATTCTTCCTATTTCATTAACATTACAAATTTCACCTTTGCCATTTAACACTTGAACATCGGCCATATCATAAGTTCTTAGCCCACATTCTCTATTATTCAATAAATGTTGAAGCTTTTTACTTTGTAATGACCTAAACAAAAGGAAAAATAATCCTCCGTGTTCACAATCTCCACCTGCAATAGACATTGTTATAGGAGACAATGGCAAATGAGTTTTTTCTTTTCCCATTTGTACTTTTCTAATAAATTTATTACAATATTTTTCTTCTCCAGGAGACAATGGTTCTCCAACAGACATAGGAACTAAAAGAAATGGCATTTTAACATTTTTATAATTAGGATTATTAAATATTGTTTTGGCAGCTTTAATCCAGAAACTTCTTGTTGCAGTTATAAAACTTGGCTTGTTAATTAATAACGAATTTACAAAATGGTCTTCATTATATATAGGTTCAAGTGCAATTTCTGAACCTTGCATTAAACAATCTGTAATACAAGACATTATATTAGTATTTGAATGTGTAGGAATATGCGCCATCACCCTTAAATTAGCCATTGATGGAACACCAGATAAATCTGAATCATGAAATATTCCCATTACTATATAACTCCTAACATTATGCATTATAGCTTTTGGACAAGAAGAATTTGTAGAACCACTTGAATATGTTATAGTAAATATATCATCTAGTGTAGAATTATTTTCGATTTTAGAATCTATGTAATAAGGATTATCCTTAATACCACTATATAGTTTAAAAAACTCGTCAATAGATAAAATGTTTTCATCGTTTTTCTTAATATCTGATATATTGTTTTTCAATTCTTTCCATTCATCATCTAATTCAGCATAAGGATTTATACCATTTTTTAAAGAATCAGTTAATGAAATAACAACTTTATCCTTAACATCAGTTTTATCAACAGAATCACTTATTTTTTCATACAAATCATCCGTAGCAAAAATTATTTTAGAGTTACATCCTTTAATTATTTTTATTATATAATCTTTATCAAAATCTGCCCCAAATATATTTGCTTTTGCACCAATAATACTAATAGCTCCAAGCAAGTACACAAATTCTGGGCAATTTGACATACAAATTGGAATTTCATCACCTTTATTTATTCCATAATTTTTTAACAGATGAGCATATTCCATTACTTCTTCTTTAAGTTGTCCATATTTTATTTTTCTACCTCTATAAAATAGTGCAACTTTATCATAATCTTTTTCTCTTCTCTTAAAAATTTCTGCAAATAATGATGTATTATAATTACTTTCAATTTTATTTAATGCTTTTTTAGTTTTATCATTCATAATATCCCCCATTCAAAATTGTTTTTATGTTATCACTTTATGTACTAATTGTCAATGTCAAGTTCATCTTTATTACAAAATAATTGTAACACATTTTTTATTCATTTTTAGTTACTCAATAAAAATTTTAAATTTATAATTTAAAAAAGTTTTAATTGATTATACATATTATTATTTTTAAAATACTTACAATTAGAATTTATTTTACAGATATCACAGCTAGGTTTTGATTTACAAATGTTTTTTCCATGCAACAACATTATTGTATGGACTATCTGATATATTTTATAATCTTTTATAATATTATCCTCTAAAAATTTTTTAATCTTTAAAACATCAGTTTTTTTATTAAAATTCATATCTTCATCATAATAAAATCTTGATATTACTCTAAATACATTTATATCTATAACTATACTAGGTAAATTAAATGCAAGTTCTAACATACAGTCCGCACTCTTTTCCCCTATTCCAGGCAACTGCATTAATTTATCTCTAATTTCATCTATACTCCCCACGTTTATGTTGTTAATATCTCCATTATATTCTTTCAAAATATAATTTGAAACATCTAGAATAGCTTTAGCTTTTTTTATGGGCATTCCAGCGCAATTAATCGTTTGAATCAGCTCATTTTTATTACAATTTATTACATCATCTATTGATTTATATTTTTCAATAAAGTTATTAACTGCTTTAATTTCATTTTCTAATGTAGTACGCAAAGATAAAAGTATAGCAATCAAAGTAAAATATGCATCTTTTCTTTTTAATATATTTGGATGCGATGGTCTAGGATAAGTTTGATTATCAACAAACGAGTAGTCAATCATCAATTCTTTTATGTTTGATAGTATTTCATGTTCAATTCTATTTATATCATTTTGATTTAATCTATATATTATAATTTCTAATGCATCTATATCATTATTTATCATAGAAAAAATTTTTTACCTCTTCAAATTTATTATTGGAATATTTTAAATAATAATCATTTGATTCATCATCGGTTTGTTCAATAACTGTTTTATTTGAATTTATTGGCATTAATACATAACTCAAAGGATAAGAATTATTTTCAATTATAAAATTATGCTCAATTTTTTTATATTTGAAAGGTATTTCAGTAAGTATAGATTTAATACTACCCTTTTTATCTATAAATGTATATGCCCTAACAATATATACAATTTCATTTTTTTGCAAGTATTCATCATTAATAATCGGTTTTATATAATCCTTAACATTTTCTATTATTGAACCTTTAATTTTTATTCCATCATCAATTCCAATTATAAAATCAAATTTATTTTTATTTACACTTGAATATACATTCTGTGCTTTTTGCAAAGATCTATTTAAAACATCACCTATCTCTTCTTTATCTATAATTTTTTCATCTATTTCATTCAAAGAACAAAAAGTATATCCTTTAAATAATTTAGTTGACAATAATTTTGATATTATTTTAAACTTATCTCTGTTTCTTGTAGCAATTAATATAGTTTTCATTTTTTACTCCTTATCTTTTTATTAAAATCTTACCAGTTAAAACATTTTCGTAATCATTTTTGTCAATTAATAAAATATTGCTATTTTTAATCTTTTCAAGTATATGTTTATCTAAACACAAAATCAATTCATTTAATGGAAGAATAGTCATTCTATTTTCAAAATAAAATGAACTATTTTCTATAGAAGATTCTATTTTTCTTCTAGTTTTATATTCTATATTATCATTTTTTAACTCAAAAGTGAATTTTGCAGGTCTTAATGCAATTGGTATAAAATTACATCCTAAAAATGATGATGCCTTAAATCCTAAATTAGGATTTATAGCAGTTGTTATTGCCTGTAAATATTTATCCGTTATTCCAAGTTTACAATCTTTTTTCCATTTATTAGAAATATCATTTATTGAAAATTGAAATAATGAACTCATTATATTTTGAGGAGCAGAATTAGAACTCCAAGCTCTAGTCATTTCTATGCTGTTTTGTGGTTCTATCCCTAAATTAAACAATAATTGTTTTTTATAATCTCTATCTTGTTTTGAAAATGACACATATGCAATAGGGTATTTATCATTTCCTATAAATGCACCATATGCAATTAATTCATCATCTCGTGGTGAATGCAGATAATGACAATATTTCGATATAAAATTACTCATATATTTGTCAATAATTCTAAAAGTTATATTATTTTCAGAATTATCATCTATACCATTTTGATTTTTAATTAAAAAGCCATCTTTAGAAATTAGATTAGTTGTTTTTTCTCCAGAATTATAATTTATCATAACTTTTTTAACTTTCTCATCACTGTATAAATTACATAGCTTTGAGACCATGTAATTTAAATCTTTGTCTAAAAGTTTAATATTTATAGTTATCTTCCCATTTTCAACTTTATTCATAAAATCATCTAATAAATTCTCTGTTCTTAATGTTATTGAAGATTCTACTTTTTTTAAATACTCTATATCATTAAATTTATATAATTCCTCTATTTTATGAGAAGTAATAAATATCAAAGTTTGGTATACTAAATCATTTTTATTTATAAATGGATACTTAGCAACAATTGGACCTGTCAATGTTTCCAATAATGATTTAATAGGATCTAATAAAGCATTAGATAACCATTTAAAATCATTTCTAGGAATGGAATTATTTTGTAATTCTAAAAATATATTATTTTTTCTTGTATTTTCAGAATATTTTTTTAAAAATTCATAATATATTTCTTGTTCACTCTTTCCTGTAGTATTTATGTAAATATAATCATATAAATATGATAATATATGTTTTGTTTCTTTAATTCCATCATTTAAATTTCTTTTAAGTATTTCATCATACGCCTCTAATATATTTTTATATGATTCAATATTACGGTTATATAATCTATAAGTACTATCCTTTTCATCAATATCTAAATAAACAACACAAAATTTTGTTGTATCTATTTCTTTGATGTTATGGCCAGTCATAACAATAGATTTATTCGAATTTGCTATATTAGAATTTATAAATTGAATAATTTTTCCTCTTATAATTGATATTTTTGATATAATAGGAAGTAGTGCATTGACATTTTTTTGATAAAATTTCGACATATCTATCTCAGTATTATTTACAAACATTCTATCTTTATTATAACTCAATTGGCCTAATTTTGAAGTTATAAATTTAGTCAAATGAAAAAGTCTTTGATATATTTTTTCTGTTTCTTCTTTATCATTGTTAAGGATCTTGTCAATATCTATATCGTCTTTAATTTCATTATAAATTTCATATGAAATAAATCTAAAAATTCTGCCAGTGTCTAAAAATATTATATCATCATTATCTTTAACAATATTTTCTAATAATGTATTTTTACCAGAGGCGACTGGACCTACAATAAAAATATTTTTCATAAGAACAACTCACTTCACTTAATAATTTTTATATATTTGTAAAAATACAATTTGAAATAACTTATTATTTCAACCACATTGTAACACATTTTCTTTGCATATTTCAAACAAACATAAAAATTATGATTAAAATACTATTAAAGTTAAATTATTTCAATGTGTTTTGTATGAAATAGTTGTTTTTATGTATGAAATAGTAGTTTAAAAATTTTTTAAACTTCCTTTACCCATTTTTCTACTTCATCTTTAGAAAAATTTACTTGTGATCCTTTAATAACTAATGTATCTTTAACTACTATGTTTTTGCACACACTTTCTATTTGATCCTTTATATGTGCAAGTCCCGATCCTTCGTGTGTTACAAAAATTCTAACAATCTTATTTTTAAAATCTAATAACTTTAGTGCTGTTACTAACTCTTCCGGCATATATCCCCAATATACTGGCGTTCCTACATAAATAACATCATAACTTGATATATCAATTTCTTTATTTAAAATAGGTGCATTATGCATCTCTTGACGCATTTTAGCTTCGTTAATGCAAGTGTTATAATCTTTTGAATTGGGTTAAGTGGCTCTATTTTAATCATATCTGATAAAGTAAACTCTTTAATATATTCAGCAATTACTTCAGTATTTCCTTTTTCAATATATCCAACAGAATAATTTTCATCTGCTCTACTAAAATAAATTATCAAACTCTTCATAATTACCTCTTATTTTTTATATCTAATCCATCACTAAAAGCATTGCCTACTCTATTACTTACTTTATAATATCCTTTTGTATATGGATCAAAAGCAATAGCTTCTAATTTTTCTATATTTACATTATCATTATCTATTACACTTTCTATTGCAGATACATTAACAATCTTACCAATCACTCCTGCTCCATATTCTCCATTTTGATATTCAATAAATTCACATTCCATACATACTTTAAATTCATTAATAATTGGTGCGTCAACATATTCTGATTTAACTGTAGTAAGATTACTGTTTTTAAATTTATCTTCTGTATTATTACCTGATACTAACCCAAAATAATCAGCTTCTTTTACATGATTAGCATCAGCTATACTTACTGTAAATGCACCTCTATTTTTTATATTTTTTACTGTTTTATGTGTTTCAGTTAAATTAAGAGCAATTATATCTCTATCTATCATCATACCCCATGCTGCATTCATAACATCTACACTTCCATCTTCATTATAAGTAGCAACCATAAGTACTGGCATAGGAAATATTGCCTCTGTAGTTTTAATATTTTTTCTCATGTTATTCCACCTTTCACTTTCTATTATCTTAAAAATTATGTTTTAATTTATTTTTTCTTTTAACAATTTTAAATATTATAAATATAATAATTAAAAGTAATAAAACTAACCCAAGACCAAAATAAACCAAATTAGATTTTATATATTTTATATAAGAAATACTAATTTTATCATCTAAATATACATCATCTTCTTTAAGTAATTTATCTTTGTAAAAATACTTGATGGTACCTATTTTCTCACCTTGTTTATTTTTATAACTCAGATATTTTAATCCATCATATTCAAATTTAAAATTAGACATATCCATATCTTTATACACATATTTTTCTAAATCATCTTTTACCTTGATATCATAGCTATCTATATTAGAATTTTTAACTGGTATGCTTAAAATTACATCATCTTTTTTATATATTGTTTTATAAATATAATTATCTTTTATATAATTTATAACACTTTCCGCATCTTCTAAGTGATAAGAATTACTCATTTTATAATCTGCATTTAATGTAATTAAAATAAAATCTTTATTTTCTATTTCTATTAAAGATGCCATACACAATCCAGCATCATAAGTAAATCCTGTTTTACTACCTATTATATTAGATAAATTATAGTGTGTTAATCTATTATATTTATTTAGTGTGCTTTCAACTTTTAATCCATTTGAAAGTGTATAAGTGTTAGTTTTATATATTTCACTAAATAATTCATTATCTAAAGCATAAATAAGTATAGATAGTATATCTTTTGCAGTACTATAGTGATTATCTATATCATAACCTGTACTATTTGAATAATGTGTATTTTGAAGTCCAAGTTCTAGAGCTTTTTGATTCATAAGATTAACAAATTCAGTTGTTGATCCACTAACAGCATACCCTAACGCAACCGCAGCATCTGCACCTGATGGCAACATTAATCCATAAAGTAAATCTCTTAAAGTTACCTTATCATTAACTTTTAGCCCAGCTACAGAAGCATCACTTGGAACCTCATATAACATATCGTTAGTAATTGTTACATAATCATCTAAATTTTTTATATTTTCAATAGCAGTGATTGCAGTCATAATTTTAGTTAAACTTGCAATATTTGTAATATCATCACCGTTTAATTCATAAATTAATTCATCATCATTTATATCGTATAAAACTACTTTAGATGAATTTAATTTTGGTAAATCAATCGCATTTACGCTTAACGGAAATATAATTAATAATAATAAATAAAATATCTTTTTCATAATCATCATATATATTATATCATTTATTTCTTCTTAAAGAATCTATTTTTTATTAAATTAATAATAAAAAATAAAAATATAAATACAAATATTAAAAATGAATAACTTTTATTTACTATACTGTAGTAAGTTATATAAGTTAAAATGCTAAATACATATGTAAAAAAGCTTATATAAAATATATTTCTAAAAATTTTAGATAATTTTAATTTATTTAGTATCAAAAATATATTTTCTAAAATTACAGCTATAGAACAAACTATAAATGGAAGAATAAATAATTTAATTATAAATTTATTTTTAAAAAATGCCCAAATTAAAATAATAAGCGAAACTAGTGCCATATATATTTTTCTTATTGAAATTATATTTTGTATATTTTTTTGATTTTTATTATTCATTATAGTCTCCTTTAAAGTTATTTATATTTATATATTATTTTTTTAATAAAAGAATTACACTTACTACTATTAAAATAATTGATGGTAGTAAAAATTCTAAACCTCTTACTAAAATAAATACATAAAATGGACTAGAATTAGCAATTGAATAATAGTTTAGCCAATCAATATTTAAAACTACAATAAAGCCTAAAATTAAAATTAAAGATATAAAAAGAAGTAATATACTTAGTATTTTTTTTATCCCAATTTTTTCTTTTTTAATTTTTTTACTAATTATATAAACTATCGATAATAAAATATAAGTTATAAAACAAAATATAAATAATAAATATGTAAGTGCTGTAAAGGTTAATTTATCATTTAAATTATATAAGCTAAATATGTTAGAAATTGTAAAAGTTAATATAAGTGACAAAACAATAGTTAAAGTAGTGGTTAATATTTTTTTCATATTATATCTCTCTTTCAAATATATTTTTTTATTTTATAAACAAATATTATCATGTTTTACCTTAAACGTAAATAAAAAACATAATTTTTTTAATTTATTTCAATATTATATACTAAAAATAAGTTATAAAATTTATAACCTACTTTATTAATTCTTGAACTTTATTAATTATATAATTTTTTGTTTCATCAAAACTCATATTAAGAGAAACTGAAAGCTCATTATATAAATATTTTTCAGCACAGTTAAAGTAATTTCACTAACTTTTTTATTATTTTTTCTCCTAAAATTCTTTTTTACTAAATATTTTTTCTGATATTTTATAAGATACATAAACCATAATAATAGCTACTACTATTAAAATTACTATTAAATAATTTTCTAAAAAGGATAGATATTTTAAAACATTTGATAAATCCACATAATTTGCAAGTAAACTACCAATGATAACTATACCAAATACCAGTAAAAAGATACCAATTCTTGCTTTTTCAACGCCAAATTTATATATAGTCGGATACATAATTGTTAAAACCAATAATGTTCCAAATACTGTACCAAACAATGTTACTAATATTTGTTCATAGTTAATAGTTTTAGTATTAACATACGAGATAATGAAAGATAAAATAACTGTGATTATTGAAACAATAAGAGTCATTAAAATCGTTGTTATATATTTAGATTTTACACTATTTTTTCTTCCATTAGGTAATGAAATACAATAAGCATCCCATTTATTATAATTATCATAACTAAATGATGAAATCATTATCATTACGCACATAAACGGTAAAATAAATGATATATCCATTTTACCCATTAAACCCATTATTGCATATACAAAAATTAATACTCCTAGTAATTTAAAATTACTTTTAATCATTGCTAAATCTTTTTTAATAAATCCTATCATTATTCTTCCCCCTTAATCATTAGAACCATAAGATCATCTAAAGTTATTTTATCAATTACACTAATATTATATTTAGTTTTAAATTCTTTTTTATTAGGAACTAATACCTCATATTCATATTTTGATTTTTTATATTTAATATAATCTTTTTTATCAATATCTTTAAACTCTTTTTCTGTACATTTTACTATTCCATACTTATCTAATAATTCATTTGTTGTTTTAGATAAAAGAATTTCACCATTATTTATAAATGTTATGTAATCAGCAATACGTTCTAAATCAGTTGTAATATGACTAGAAAGTAAAATAGAACAATCATCTTTTTCTAGTATATTTTGAAATATTTGAATTACTTCTGCTCTAGCTACTGGATCAAGTCCACTAGTTGGCTCATCTAATATTAAAAGTTTAGGATGATGAGAAAGTGCGGTTGCAATTTCTAGTTTTTTTCTCATACCTTTAGAAAAAGTTTTAATTTGTTTATTGGGTAATAAAGAAAATTCTTTTAAATAATCATAAAACATTTTTGAATCCCAATTTTTATATATACCTTTCATAGTATTGTTTATATCATTTGGAGTAAGAATTTCTGGAAAAAACATATCATCTAATACGACCCCAATATCTTCTTTTACTTTTTTATCTTCCTTAAGGTTATCTAATCCAAAAATTTTAATTTCTCCACTATATGATTTAATTATATTTAATATAGCTTTTATTGTTGTAGTCTTCCCTGCACCATTTTCACCAATAAAACCCATAATCATACCTTTAGGTAAATTAAATGATATATTTTTAAGTTCAAAATTATCATATTTTTTACATAGATTTTTAATTTCTAAAATATTTTCCATTTTTATTTATCCTCCTCATATAATATATTTAATATTTCATTTAATACTTTCTTATTTATACTATTCATTTTTGCAATAGAAACTGCCTTATCCATAAACTCTTCTATTTTATTTAACTGTTCTTCTTTAGCTATATCTTTATTTACTTTTGCAACATAAAATCCCTTTGATGGGACATTTTTGATATATCCTTCTTTCACTAATTCTTCATATGCATTTTTTGTTGTTATCACACTACAATGAAGATCTTTAGCTAATGTTCTTATGGAAGGTAATAGATCATCTTCTTTTAATTCACTAGATATTATCTTAATTTTTATTTGCTCTTTAATCTGTTCATATATTGGAATTTCACTTGAGTTACTTATTATAATTTCCATATCTCACCTCTTGTGTATATAAATATTATATACAGTATATATACGGTTGTCAATACAAATAACAAAAAAAGATCATTTAGTAATAATCCTTATAATATTATTTTATTTTTATAACTTACTTTATTAATTTCTGAACTTTATTAATTATATAATTTTTTGTTTCATCGAAACTCATATTAAGAGAAATAGAAAGTTCATTATATAAATATTTTTCAGCAGAGCTAAAGTAATTAGTATCCTTTTCACTAATCTTTTTATTATTTTTTACTCTATTTTCATTTCTCAGGTAAGCAGTCTTAATAATTTTAATTAAGTCTTCATGAGTACCATTATATAATAAGTCTTTATACTTTCTTTCTAAGTATTTATCATCTATATTTTCTAATGGAGTTATGTTAGGTATATTATTTATTAGTTTGGTTGCTTCTTCTTTAGTTATTATGCTTTTTAGATATCCTAGCTTATTATCCGTTGGAACATCTATAATTAAAGAATCATCATCTATTGGAACTAAAATATAATAATCATTACCATTTAATTTATTATTTCTAATTTCTCTTATTTTACATACATCTCTTTTATATACTACATAATCATCTTTTTTAAACATTTTTACCTCCTATAAAAAACACACATGTAAGCAATATGTTCCGTAATCAGATTTACGAGCTATTGCCCTACATGTGTCGTTTCTTTTACAGTTTAATTATAACACAATTTTAATTTTTTTGTAAGTTCTCTCACCTATGTTCTAACATTTATACTATTTTTTAATATAATATTTTCTAACTTTTTCCAATACTTCGTTATGAGATATTCCATTAGATATAATAGCTCCTTTTATATCTTCATCGTATCTTTGATCTTGTCCATATAAATTGGTTACTCTACCACCTGCTTCTGTAACAATAAGAGATGATGCTGCTATGTCACAATTGCCATGATTGGTACCTGGAAATATATCACAAGAAAAATCTCCTGTTGCAATAGCCATACAACTTCTAGCGACACTTCCTATTGATGAGATTTTTGAATTACTTTTTAATTCTTTTATTAGTGATACATCATCTATTATATCATTGTTAAATATTTCAACATTAGTTCTATATCCTAAATCGCCAAAGTTTTTATTATTTACAGAAATTTTTATATCATTACAATATGCTCCTTGACCTTTAATTGCAGAATACATTTTATTTTCATTTGCATTATATACGACACCAACAATTGGATTACCATTATAAACTAATGCTAATGAAAAAACAAATACGGGAATATGATTTACATACATTCCTGTTCCATCTAGTGGATCGCACACCCAAACATATTCTTTAGAATTATTATAACTTTCTTCTTCACCATTAACAGAATGTTTAGGATATTTTTGTTTTATCTTTTCTATTAAATAACTATTTATTTTTTTATCAACGATTGTTACAACTGTCTTATCTTCTTTATAACTTAAACTCATAGTATCATTGTAAAATTCCATCATTACTTTTCCTGCATATAAAGCAATTTCTTTTGCAAACTCTAAATATTCTTCATACATATTATTCACCTCTAAATTCAATTATATTTTTTTATTTATTTTAATTTAGTATATTTTCCCTTATTCATTTTTATCACTTCCGTATACTTCTTCAATTAAAGGGAATGTACTCCAAGCTTTAGGCCATCCTGAGTAAAATGCTAGCTGTGTTACTACTTCGACAACTTCCTCTTTTGTAAGTCCATGTTCTTTTCCTATTGCTAAATGTGCTTTTAATTGTTGAAATAATCCTTGTGCAAATAATGCTGATATAGTGATTAAACTTCTATCACGAGCGGATAGTTTATCTTCTCTTGACCATACCTCTCCAAATAATACATCATCATTTAATTCTGCAAATTTAGGTGCAATATTACCTAACTTTTCTCTACCTGCTGTTTGTTTTTTCATTACTCATCACCTTCCAAATTTTTAATACCTTTTTCAAAAAAACAAATTATAAATTTTCTTTACCAACAAAAACATTATAAATTTTATTATAGCGATATCCTAATTTTGCATATGTAGAATCTTTAACTAAAATACCAAGTCTTTCTAGTTTATCAATTAATGTAGACACAGTATTTCTTGAAACTCCAGATTCCTCTTCAATTTCTTTTTTAGTAAATACAATTTGATGTACGATAGCTGGCATTATTCTATAAATTGCAGTACTACTCAATTTTTCTATTAATTTCATATCTTCTTCGTAAATTTTTTGAATTCTGTTAATTTTTACAATATTACTATTACACTGTTCTATTATACACTGAAGAAAAAACTTGATAAAACCTAACATATTCCCTTTTCGACTTTCATTTAAAAACTTATGGTAACTTGGTTTATATAACTCTATTACTTCAGAAAGAAATAGTATTGGCTCTTCATCTGTAAGTAAGGCAAGTTGTATAGGTATTAAAGCTCTTCCTAATCTTCCGTTTCCATCTCTATATGCATGAATAGTTTCAAATTGTGAATGAGAAATCGCCATAT
>CANPYQ010000022.1 GCA_947588865.1 uncultured Bacilli bacterium | reverse complement strand
GCCACTTCGTTCGACTTGCATGTCTTAGGCATGCCGCCAGCGTTCATCCTGAGCCAGGATCAAACTCTCCAAAAAAATAATTTATTTTTGAATTTGAATTGTTTTCACCTAGCTAATAGTGAATTGACATTTTGCTCAGTTTTCAAAGATCATTCTTGCTCTTTTTGTGAAGAGCAAACCAAGTATATCAAATTAAATATTTAAAGTCAATACTTTTTTTAATTTTTTTTAACTTTCATTTAATTTGACATTTTTTTACGTATACGAAGCTTTTCCGCACAACGTGATACTAATATAACAAATATAAATTTTAAAGTCAATACTTTTTTTGAATTTTTTTAAATTTGTTTTTCAAATTAATATTTACCTTTGTATTCGCGCAAAAAAAAAGAAAATATTTAACTTATAATTTATTATATTCTTTAATTTAAATAAAATTACTACTTTCCATATCTTTTTTTAATGCCATATAGATATCTAAATATTCTTTGTTTTTTTCTTCGTTAAACATTACAGCATTATTTTTATATTCATCAATTAATTCTTTTAATGCATTTTTTATAACTATATCTAATTCTGTAGAATAATTCATTTTATTTTTATGATACTCATATTCCAATTTATCTAATACCTTATATTCACCCTTTGGAAAGATTCTTAAGTCTAAATCATAGTCAATATATTTTATAGTATTATCTTCAATTATAAATGGTGTTGCTATGTTGCAATAATAATATATACCATCTTTTTTCATTTGAGCTATTACATTATACCATTTATTTCTAAAAAAATACATTATAGCGGGTTCTTTAGTTCGCCAAGTTGTGCCTTCTGATTCAATAACCAATGTCTTGTTATTACCAAATACTATATAATCTTTTTTGATATCAAGCACAATTGCTTCTTCCCAAGCTCTATGAACTTTTTTATTATGTTTATAACATTGTATTTGCAATTTATCTCCTATACACATGTTTTTCAAATTAATCACCTATGAAAATTATAACACATTTTTTATGAAATGAAAAACATAAAATATAGTCAAACAATATTTTATGTTAATTATTATTTATAAAATCCAATGCCTTCATTAGTTGATCATCATCTGATGATTCATATGTTTCATAATACTTATCACTTAAATCTACTTCTATATCCGGTATAATTCCTTCAGTATCATTAACCCATTTCCCCGTAGGTGTTAACCATTTTTTTATAGTTATTTTATATTGAGTACCGTTTGATAAAGTTACAAGTTCTTGAACGGTCCCCTTTCCATATGTCTTTTTACCAATAACAACTGAATCAAGATTTTCTCTTATTCCAGCAATTAGCACTTCAGAAGCAGAAGCACTAACTTCATCACAAAGAACAACAATTTTATATGATTTATTATCATGGCCACTTCCATATGTTGAAGTTATTTTACCGTCTTGTTCGAATTGATACATAATTTGCTTTTCATTTAAAAACAAATCCAATATACTTTCAACAGAAGTTAAATGTCCACCTGTATTTCCTCTTACATCAATTATTAAATAATCTATTTTTTGTTTTTCTAACTTATCTAGTTCTTCTTTAAACTGAGAGTATGTATTATTTGCAAATATTCCTATATATATATACCCTATCTTTTTATTTGGCTGTTCATATATTTCTGATGTAACAGAATTTAATGTAATAACACTTTTCTTCAAAGTTATTTCAAGTTCTTCATCATTTCTAATTATCTTAAGTAAAAATTCATCTTTATCAGAATCGCTTATTACTTTACTAAAATCACTTGAAGTCATATTTTTAGATTCATTATCATCAATAGAAACTATTTTATCCCCAACTTTTAATCCTGCACTAAATGCTGGAGAGTTTTTAAATATTGCAGTAATTGTCATATAGCCTGTTTCATTATCTTTAGAAATTTGTATTCCTATTCCCTTATAACTGCCATTTAATGTAATTGAAAAATTATTCTTTTCTTCTTCGCTAAAATACATTGAATAAGGATCATCTAGTGAATTTAACATACCCTCTATAGCACTATTTATTAATGATTCTTTATCAACATCTTCATAATAATTATTTATAATAAATTCATAATTTTTTGCAAATTCTTTTATATATTTATCTTTTATACTACTTTCATTCATAATTACATTTTTTTTATTTAGAAGAAAACCTATAGACATTCCAACAATAAATGTAATTATTACAAGTAATATCGTCTCAGACCTCGAAAAATTTTTATTTTTTTTCTCTATTTTAAAATTACTCATACAATCATCTACCCATTCCCTTAAAATATATCATAATAACAACTCAAAGTCAAAGCAAAAGTTATATTAAAGTTTATTTACAAATAATTAAAGTTATTATATAATGATCATAAAGATGGTGATTTCATGAAAAAATTTAATATGGTTGATGAAGAATTTGAATGTGAAAATTGCAATTACAAGGTTAGTAAACTTCAATATTCAGCTCGTGATCATTGCCCAAATTGTCTATATTCTAAACATGTGGACATAAACCCAGGAGATCGCCTAAATAAATGTAAAGGATTACTTGAACCTATAGGCATCGAAAAATTTAAAAATACATATAAAATAATTTATAAATGTCAAAAATGCAAACAAATACATAAGAATATAGTTGCTACTGATGATAACGTTGATATAATTATAAAATTATCAGTTATAAATCAAAAAAGCTAATGAATTAAATCCAAAAGCAATATTAAAATTTCCATATATCTTCTTCATCTTTTTTCAAATTTTTTATTTTTGGTAATTCAACATCGTCCAAATCAGGGATATCATTATTTTCTTGATTTTTTTCTTCTATAGAAATATTATCAATATCATCTAATAATTCATCTGATATTATATCTTTCTTTGGCAATATTGAATTAAACTCTTCATCAAATTTATCAAATTCTTCTTCAAAAGTATCATTATTTGTTTGTTCGTTATTTTCTATATCATTAGTTATAATTTCTTTATCTTTTTTATCGGTTTTAGTATTCAAATTTATGCCTTGTTCATCATTTAATTCTTTTTTTTGTTGAATAGGCAAATCATTACCAAAATCATCGATTGTTACTTGTTGCTCCTCTTTTAAATTATTATCTATATTTATATTTTCATCATTAGATGATTCTTCAAAAAAATCATTAAATTTTTTACCATCTAAATCTAATGTATTATTTAAATCTTCTTTTGGTTTATTACCCTGACCAAAATTAGTTTTATCAGCATATCGACCGATTATAGCAAGGAGAATTATAATTAAACCACCCAGTAACCAAGTATAATTAGACATTATATATTCTAATATTTCACCCATAGTTTCCCTCCTTATTCTTCAAATAATATGATAACATTTTTTTTTAATAATTACAACTATGTTACCAAACATTTTTCATTCAATTAAAAAATCTTCACTCTTAATTGTTTCCACTTTTGAAAGATTCGGATAATCTTGTTGTCTTAAAACTTCAAAAAGCACAAGTGCAACACAATTAGATAAATTAAGTGCTCTTATATTTGAATTAGTTGGTATACGCAAACATCTATCCAAGTTTTTAGATAAAATTTCTTTGGGTATACCAGTACTTTCTTTTCCAAATATCAAATATATATTTTTAGTTTTATCAGAAAAGTCAATGGAACTATGTGGTTTCTTTCCATATCTTGTCAAAAAATAAAAATCACCAGAATTTTTACTTAAAAAATCATCATAATCTTCATAAATTGTATATTTACAATGTTCAATATAATTAACTCCACTTCTTTTTAAATACTTATCATTAAGTGAAAATCCTAAAGGCTTTATTAAATGTAAATGTGCATATGTCCCTGCACACGTTCTCATTATATTCCCTGTATTTTGTGGTATTTCCGGTTCATATAACACTATATTTATCATTCAAACACCTCATAATTAATAAAATTATCTACATCTGTTTCATTATTAACATTTACGCTTTTTATAATCTTATTATCTACGATAACTAATACTATTGGATAATCTGAAATTTCAATATTATTTTTATATTTTTTTTCTAAATTGTCTATGAACTGTTTATCTATTTCACTTTTTTCTATATATACCATTTTATTTTTTATATTTAAATTATCTATTTTATCTCTAAATTTTTCTTCAAATTTAGCATTAGTTAAATCATATTTATCAGATATGTATATTATAGCATCAGAATTTTCAGTCATGTATGAATTAAACTCTTCTGTAGTTATTTTATTTGAATATTCATAAAATTCTGAAACTAATTTATTCCTTGATAAATATAAATTTGAAATAAATAAAGTTAAAACAACTGTGAAAGCTAACAACACAACTAAGCTAAAATAATTTTTATTAATTTTTTTCTGCATGAATAGCCTCCTTATACATTTTAAAATTCATCTGTATTATTTATTTCCGATATATTTACAATTGGTAACTCAACACCATCTTGTGCACAAACATCTTTAAATGTTTCTCTAAAATTATTTAATTCACGTATTATTGAATCTGGATAAATTCTTTTACTTGTTTTTATTGCATTGTAAACATCAAGCGCTGTTACAAATTGTCTATTTTGAAACAAAGCTTGTGAAAAAGCAGCAGTTAAAACAGAAAATGATATATCAGGATACATCGCTCCTAGCCCATACACCCTCTTATATTCGCTAGTTGCACTTACAATTGACTTCAACAACATCTTAGTAACATATTCATTATATTTAAATTTTATTCCAGTAGAAGCTTCTATCTTAGGTAAACTTTTAAATAAAATCTCTACAGTTGTTGGTTCATTTGGTTCAAGTACATCAATACGCTCAAATCTCCTCAAAAATGCCCTATCTCTTACTACATAAGTATTATATTCAATATCAGTAGTTGCACCTATTAATTTTACAGCACCTCTATCTATAGCCGGTTTTAATATATTTGCTAAATCCATTGAAATTTGATTATCATTACCTATTAAAGTGTGAATTTCATCAATAAAAATAATTGTTTTAGTAACTTTTTTTAATTCCTCAACTAATATTGTTATTAACATTTCTTCCCTTCCATTATAACTTATTTTGCCTAATAAAGACGATGAGTTTATCTTTATCACTCTATATCCTTGTAAAGCAAATGGAACAGCATTATTTAATATTCTATAGGATAATCCCTCTACAATAGATGTTTTACCTACACCTGCTTTTCCTATTAGAAGAGCAGATTTTTCAGGTGTAAGAAGAACCATCATAAGTTTTTTTAATTCTTCATCTCGCGCAATAGCTGGATCGGTTAAATACTTCTTAGCAGTTAAATCTTCCCCGTAATTTTTCAGAACACTAAAACCGTTATAAACATTCTCTTGCATAGAACACTTACCTTTCAAATTATTTACTTCAAGTTAATTATAACTTATTTTAATAAAAAAAAAAAGAGTTTTTAGTCATTTGTCTCTTTTTTATGAACAATTAACTGATCCTCAAGTACAAATATTTTTCCATTTTCTCTATTAAAAGTATTTGCATCTATTCCAAGATTGTTTATAATTGCATCTAATGTATCACCTTGTTTTGTTACATAAATATCTATATCCTTGTTTGGAACTATTATTTCTTGATCAGGATATATATATTCATTTTTATCTAATCCGTTAAGCATTAGTAACATTGTTGGATCAACATCATACATTTTAGCAATTGAATATATAGAATCACCTTTTTTTACCTTATATGTTTCAAACAACTTATTTTCTACTTTTGGGACAATTATTAAACTACCAACCATCAAATCATTATCATTATTAAATCCATTCAAATTTTTAATATTATTGCTTGTTGTATTGGTTTTAACTGCTATAGAATCTATAGTATCCCCATATTCTACTTGGTATATTGTATACATAAATTCACCTCTAATTTAATATATGATATTTTTACTATTAAGTTCTATTTTTGATATTTGAGAGTATAATAAATTAGAGGTGATTTTATGAAAGATTTACCAAAAGTATTTCATAATAAAATTGATAAAAAAATAAATAATAATAGTAGTGTTTTTTATAGTAATAATAAAGAAGCAGAAAAAATTACAGACAATAAAACAGTTCAACAAAAGATTAATGAAATCTTTTCTTCCCCTAACTATGTGTATAAAGCTAACGTAGATATTACTCTTAAAGACAAAAAAATCACCAAGAGAATAATTGGAAGAAATAAGGACTACATTATTACAATGGATAATACTTTAATACCTATAAATGATATTATAGATATTAAGTCACAAAAAAAGTAGACACTAAAAAGTATTTTCTATAACCTAGTTGAGTTTAATGCTCAACTGATTTTTGTATTAAAGTACGTATGATAATATCATAAATAAATTCTTGAACTATTAATTATTTATGTCAAAAATATATATTCCATATTTTTCTAATTATATCTTAGGTAATTTATCAATGTATACTAAATTAAAATAATATTTAAAATTTTCATCAATTTTTTCTTAATAAGTTTTAGAAAATATATAGTAAATACTACCAACGTTATTTAAATAACAAAATTTTTAAACAAAAAAAGACCTAAGTCTTTTTATATACATTCAACATAAGTATCTGGTAAACATCTAAGTACACAGCAACAATTTAAATTCATTGTGAAAAATGAATTAGTAGCTACATAAGGATATATAGATGTTGTATCCGGATTTTCTGCTAAAACTCTAAAAGTTGCACAACATCCATCTATTTTTTCAACTCTAAATACGCTAGAGCATGTTACACCTTCAGTACCACATACTACATTTTCACGAGTTGTAGGCATGCTCCATGGAGTTCCATTACCACAGCAAGTATACAAAACTACTGGTCTAGTATTACATCCTAAAGTTGTAGTTCCACATCCAAGAAATCCTCTATCACAAGTTTCTAAGCAAGTATCTCCACAACAATTAGCATTTTGTTGTAATACATTTATTACTGTAAGGATTTCTGCTATGCAACGGCAACTTTCTTGATCTGTATTATTATTACACATATAATCCACCCTTTCATTATTTCTATAATAATGTATTCAAACTAGTGAAAAAGGTGTAAATTAATACCCAACTTTTAAGTTATTAGTTAATATTTCTTGATTAAAATTACCTTTTAATGTAAAATTAAATTAGGAAGTGAAACCATGAGCAAAGTTAAGGATTGTATAGAAGAAAGGCCAGATTATATTATTTGTGAAAAGAATGGTAAAAAAGTCACTGTTAGAGAATTACAACTTGAAGTTCTCACTATCATGGATGAAATACATAGAGTATGTGAAAAAAATAATATTAAATATGCTCTTATTGCTGGAAGTGCACTTGGAATAGTTAATTATAAAGGCTTCATCCCATGGGATGATGACATAGATATGTGCATTCAAAGAAAAGATTGGAATAGATTTATTGATGCTCTTAATAATGATTTAAATGATAATTTTTATTTTCAATGTTTTGAAACTGACAAAAGATTTAACACGATAAATGGTCCTTCTATGAAAATAAGGAAAAAAAATACATATATCAAAGAAACTAATTTTTTACTTAAAAACAGATGTAAATCTGGAGATGGTATTTTTGTAGATGTCATAATATATGATAATGTATGTGAAAATAAATTCATAGATGAAATATATAGAACTTTAATAAAAATGACCGTCCCTTTTATAGTTTTATTTGAAAATTTACACATAAATCCAATACCATTTAAAAAATTTACAAATTGGCTTTCATATCGATATTCTAAAAAGAATGAGAACAGTTCCCTTACAAGTCAAACGATTTCATATCCATGGTTAAAAATAAATCATGAACCTGTTTTCTTAAAAAAAGATGTATATCCATTTAAATTATATGAATTTGAAGGAAGAAAATTTTATTCATATAACAATATAGAAACAATTTTAAAAAAATGGTATGGGCCAAACTGTCTAAAAAAGTGGGATGGAAAAAAATGGATAGAGACTCTACCATCTGAAAAAAGAAAACCAAAACATACTGTTGACTTAAATTTACATGGAAGTGAGAAATTTAATGAAAAATAATTTAGTTAAATATTCTTTATTACTTAGTATATTATTTATATTTTTAGCATTGATATTATTCTCTGAAATAAGTTTTTGGTTTTTGGGAATAGGTATTGCAATTATAGGGTTTAATGCTCTTTACAAAATTAACAATAAAAATTAAAATATTATTTATATAATTAATTACTTGAAAAGCAGTAATTAATTTTTTTTGTTATAAATATCCCTACAAATAAACAAATAAATGCTATTAACAAGCTTTGTATTGTATAAAATGTATTAATACATTTCATTGCCATCAAAACTATTGTAGCTAAACTAAATCCTAATATAGCACTGTATGTTTTAGCTTTGTATTTACGAAAAAGATAATTAATTATTTTAACAGTGATAATTATTCCTATAACCATCCCAACAAAAAAAGGCAAAAGTATTTTTACATTATTTATAAATAAATTTAAATCAAATATATTAGAGTATGTTTTTATCAATGTATTATATGCGCCAATCATCATTAAAGTTGCAGTCCCACTTATTCCTGGAATAATCATTGTTAATGCATCAATAAAACCAACAAAAATAAAAAATATTGAGTTTAATAAAGTATTATTTATATTAATATGATTATCAATATTTATAAAACCTAGTAATATTATAATAGTAAATGTAATCATTGTTATCAATTTATCTTGTTTATTTGTATTTTCCCTTATATCGTTTAAACCACCCATTATAAGACCTATAAAGAAAAAAATTGTAATCATATAGTATTTATTTAATGCACTCATTATTACATTACTAAAAATAACAATGGATATTATTATTCCTATACTAACCTTTAATAAAAATTTAAAATTATCTTTTGGGGATTTAAAAAAATCATTTATGGCGTCTATTAACTTCTGATAAATACCCATAGAAATAGCAAGCATAGATCCACTTACACCTGGAATGATTTTCCCTATACCTATAACAATCCCCTTAAATATTAGCATTGTATCACCAATTAATTATATTTATTTTCCAATATTAAAATACCCATTTTCAACATATTTTGTTTCATTTACAACTATAAATGCTTTATTATCTAATTTTTTTATTATCTCTTTTAAATTTTCTAATGATTTATCTTTTATTTGTATATATAACATATATTTTAAATCATTTGTTCCTTTTACTTCTATAACAGTAACAGCATACCCTTCTTTTCTGACTTTATTTACTATTTCGTCATTTTTACTAGAAAGTATTACTTGCACTTCTAAATTAGACTTAATAAACCATTTTGATATTTTGCCTCCTATATAAGTTCCAACTGAAAAGCCTAATGCATATGACGTTACTATCCACAAACTATTATTATCTGTATTTAAAGCTTCCTTAACTATCAAAAACCATACAGTTATTTCTACAATTCCTATTAAAGCTGCTATTACATCTTTACCTTTCACTGTATTTATAGTTCTAAATGTTCCAAGTGATACATCTATTAATCTAGCGAAAAATATTTTTAAACATAATAAAAAAAGATCCATTTTATCACCATTATTATTATAATAAAATTAAGTTTTTATATGCAAAAAAAGATTTAAAACATAATTTATTTTATATTTTAAATCTTACATTAACTTTTTTCACTTTTGGGAATTAATAATATCATAATTCCTAATAAAGATAGAGGATAAACTGTATAAGCATATCTATCAATTATTGTACCAAATACAACATTTGATATTATATATATAAAAACTGTTGTAAATATTACTGTAGAAATCATATAAACTTTATTATATTTTAATTTTAAATATTTATAAAATGAATATACTGAAAGAGGTAGTGAAAAAAATAAAACAATTCTAAATAACATTTGATGTATTGATGATATATTATACAATAAATTCCCAAGTATTTCATTATGATTTTCTTTTCCTTCAAATTTTTTCATTATATTTATTTCTTCTTGATTTAAAAATTTATTATCATTATCATAATAACTCCACCAGCATTTATTAATATTATTATTATAAATTGCTAAACCTATCGATTCATTTTCAAGACTTGCTGATATATTTAATTTATTTATTGGTTTATAACCTAGATCATCAGAAATCAATCTAGTATTATATAAATCGACTATTGACATATAATTACGAAAATATGAACCCATTGTTAATGTAGGGTATTTTAAAGTGCTTTTATACCAAAAATTTAAAACATCGGAAATAGTCAAATTTTTTTCATATATTATTGAAGTTTGATCAATTATAATATTATTTCTATCATAAACATTAAATATAATTATATTATCGCACCATCTAGTATCACTTTTGTTTAGATTATTAATTATTTCTTTTTCACTTTTTGTTAAATTAGAATTATTTATGTAATTAATATCACAATATATATTTTTAGGAACTCTCTCATAAAAAGCGTTTAGGCCGTTAATTATACCATTAGAAATAAAATTAATGCCTTTTTCATTTTGCTTTATATCAACATTATTTTTTTTCAAAAATACATTCCAGACACATATAGAACACATAACCATTACGATACAAATTATTATTGTTAAAATTTTTGTTATAAAAATTGTCCAGTTTTTATATTTTATAATAGATAAAATTGAACTAATAATTAACATTAAAAATATTATTCCTGTATATTCTTTCAAATGATACATAAATACCGCAATAAAAGAAAACAATAAAGTATATAAAATCAATTTAGATTTTGATGTATTAAAATTTAAATTATTCCATTTATAAATAAAATAGCAAGTTAAAATTGTAATTGAAGGTGATATCGCTTCTGTAAGCAATGTGTGTGAATAACCAATAATTAATGTGTTAAACATAAATAATAATATAAAAATAATCCAATAAATTTTTTTATTTAAATTTTTTTGACAAACAAATATATCTTTTATTAATTTTATAGCAAATATTAACATTATTAAATAGAATATGTAAAAACCGATGAGAATTCCTGTTGGAGTATCACCAAATAAATGTTTAAAACAATATAATAAAAGGGGAAAAACAGGGCCTCTCCTTACATTCCAAGAAGAAACCGGATTAATTCCATCAAATATAGTTGTATACCAATAATATCCCGATCCATCAGGAGTAATAAATAATGAAAAATTAAAATAAACAATAGTGAATATTGTAAATACGATAGTTACTAAAACAATATTAAATAATTTATCTTTATTTAGCATCAACTATCATCTCCTTATACATTATAACAATATTATAATTAATTGTCTATTTAAAAATTGTGCTTAGAATATTTGTGTAATAAATGAAATTTTTATATATTTAAAAAATGACATCATATGTAATTTTTTATTAAAATATTGAAATTAAAATAATATCTATATATAAAGTTTTTATATTGCTCTTTATGCATAACACTTTGAATATATATTTTTCGTTTTAAATTTTAAATTAAAGTATATTTTCCGTTGAACATTATAACACTTCTATATCATTCACAATACTATTAAATAAAAAAGGAAGTTTAATTTTACTTAAACTCTCCTTTTATTTGTGCAAGCTATTTTTATTGTGATTTACATAACTTTTATATTTTTAATATATTAATTATTTATCGATGTCCATTTTTTAACACATAAATACTTTATAAACTAGATAAAACATTTATTATTTTTGAATTTCCTACATAGTAACTATCAATTTTGCCATTTTTAATTTTAAATAAGATTTCATTGTTTAACTTCATATTTTCTAAAGATTCTGTTATATTTAAATCGTTTCCTACATAATTCTTATTTAATGCATCATCTAAATCTATTTTATAAAAATCTAACGCATTTTCCTTAGAACTATAATCAGTAATGTATTTATCATATATTTCATTATAATTTACATCTGATGGATACATACTTTTCATTGTAGCTAAAACATAGTATTCTTCCTTATTTCTATCAAGTAAATGATTTAAAGTTATTTTAGTATCATCAATCTCAGTCATACTATCATTATATTCTTTATTATCACTATTTGGCTTTACAACTAATGTCGTTATTAGATAGAATAGCAAAAAAACTATAATTAATATTATAATTGTTATTATCATAGTTTTAAAAGAATATGTTTCATTAATTTCAACTTTTTGTTTTTGTACTTTATTTTTAATTTTTGCTTTCTTCATTTGTATCACCAAGTAATATTATATCACATTTTTTTATTATTTCAATTATTTTGATATTGCAGCAACACTAATTGATTGAGCTACACTTAAGAGTTCATCTACACTCATTGTATCAGACATTACTGAATATTCTACTCCATTACTTATCCATGATACAGAATAATCTGTTATAGCGCCTACTGTATCTAATATCAAGTATGGATCCCCATATACATAATTTGTTGAATCATCATTTGATAATGTTTCTTGTACAACTGTAAATGCTGATTCTCCACTAAATGTTAAAATTACTCTTTCACCGTTTGATGTTGTAACTACATCTTGACCTGAAAGTTGTGTGTCTATTGGAACATACATTGGATATACAATATCTTCTATTTTTGATGTTGTACTACTGTTGTTATTCTTTAATTCTTCTTCATTCGTTTTATTTTCTGTATTTTGATTGCTTTCTTCATTTTCTACTTCCTTTTGATATGTACTTGCACTAAAATAATTATCATCAAATTTAGCTTTATAATCTATATTTATTACTGTAAGTATCATTTTAGGATTGTCATTACTATCTAATACCTCTACTTTAGTTATATTTTTGTCTTTATCAATATAAATTTTTTGATTTTTAAAATCTTTTTCTGTAGAATAATTTACTTTACTTGTTATTACATATCCTTCATCTGTTTTTTCAAATTTCTTTTTCTCATCATTTTTTATATCTGTAAGTATTGGTTGTAATAAATATATTTGAGAATTATTATATGGCCAATCACTTTGAAATTTAAAACTTTTATTTAATGAAGGTGTAAGAACATAAACTCCATCATTGTTTTTCAATATTATTTGTTCATGATTGTTATTTTGATTAACTAAATTAACCTTAAAAAGATCTCCTTTTTTATATGATGAATCAACACTATATGTGTATTTTTCTTCATTTCTATAAATTTCTAAAGTTCCAGTCATATGATAAGCATTTGAATCATTAATTTTTTTATCTAAATCATTCACTAAATCCTTATCATCATACTTTCCACATCCAGAAAGCAATAAAATTACTCCTAAAAATATAATTGCTTTTTTCATAATTCACCCCATTTTTCAATTAATTATATGGAATAAAATAACAATTATGAATAATTTATAAATATATGTAAAAAATAGAAAATGATAGAAAGGATGAGTTTATGGAAGCATTACAAAAAATATGTTTGATATTTACAATAATAGGCGCTATTGTATGGGGATTAATAGGTTTCTTTGATTTTAATCTAGTAGAATGGATTTTTGGAGATTCAATTATTTCTAAAATAGTTTATATTATTGTCGGTATATGCGGTTTAGTAAATATTGGTTTACTATTTAATCACATAGAATCAAAGTAATTATATTAAAAGAATACCTATTTAACTAAGTATTCTTTATTTTTTAGCTTTTTTTGCTTATGACTACCGTTGCTTCTGTCCTTTTCAATATATAAATTGCGAGCGGATTAGTCCCCTTTACTATTACTTTTCTTGTGTATGTACCTTCACTTAAACCTTCTAAGTCAACATAAGCTGTTATATCTGATTCATCTATTGATGATAATACAGAGCTTGCTCCTTGAACTTCCACTGTTATAAATCCACTATCATTGTCTAAAGGTTGAGCTATAAGACCTTCACCTAAATTAATTTTTGACAACGGAATACTGAGCCGAATTGGTTCAGATGATGAATCTGTTATTGTAAGTGATACTGTAACATAATTTGTACTCAAAGATTTTACTCCTGATGGTTTCTTTATTTCAGTTTTAAATGATGAATCAGAAGTTAAATTTGATATATCTACTACAACATCCAAACTATTAATTGAAGATAATGTTTCACTATCACCATATATTGTAACTTCATTTTGACTGAATGAATAACCTCCAATTGCTTTGCCGTTCGGTAATGTACCTTCTGGGACAAAGTTTAAAGGAACTTTTTTGCTTGGAGAAGCCAAGTCTATTTCTGCACTTACTTTTGACGGTACAAATTCTACATCTACTACATTTCCTAAATTATCATAAGCTTTTAGTGCAACATCATCTAAAGTTTGAGTCCCAGCTTCTTTCCTAGGTAAATTTTGTACATCTATTAAAGCCTTAACTGTTGCAACTTGATTTATTTTATATTCAGCTCCTCTTATCGTAACCTCATCAACACTTAATTTTACATTATTAACTATTAAGGTATTATCTAATTTATTGTTATTTACTATATCATAAGTTAAAGGCAAGGTATCTGAAACTTTTTCATATATAATGACTGTTGCAACACTTGGATTAACGCTATATTCTATTTCTGAGAGTCCTTGATCATACTTTATATTTACCTTATGTGTTCCTGGAGTTAAACCAGTAAGATCTACTGTAACTTTATTATTAACTGATTGTTTAGCTATATATAAATCAGCTTTACTACCAATTAATGTAACATCAACTTTTTCAGGTAATCCTTCTACAACATATTGTTCTTCATTATAAATTACATTTACTTGTTGATCTTTAAAGACTTCAGCTGATTGACTTGAAAATGTAATTATTTTTTGATCTACTACAATAAATATAGTAATAGCTAAAAATAATGATAAAAATAGTAAAGTTGTTTGTTTAGATAACCAAGATTCAAATTTTTTATTTGGAACATTAAGCCTTTTTGTTATTTTAAATACAATTCTCGTTATTGGCATTATCAAATGTCTATCGAAAAAGTTAAGGATATTTTTGATAAAATTATTTAACTTGCTCATCAGATTTTTCCTCCTCTTCTTCGATTATAATTGATTTTTTAGGGCTTAACTCCTCTAATAACATAACTTTAATTTCATCAGGAGTTAGGTTGTAGTGTAGTTCTCCTCCAATTGCCATTGATAATCTTCCTGTTTCTTCAGAAACTATTAATGATATACAATCAGTTATTTCAGCAATCCCTAAAGCTGCTCTATGCCTTGTCCCTAATTTCTTTATAACCTTTGAATTTTCACTTGTTGGGAAAACTGCTCTAGCACATGTTATTTTATCACCTTGAATAATTACTCCACCATCGTGTAATGGATTATTTGGGAAAAATATAGACATTAACAAATCACTAGAAATATCTGCATATATTTTTTTTGCTTTTTGAATATAATCGTTTAAACTGTTATCTCTTTCTATAATAATTAAAGCACCTGTCCTAGTCTTTCTTAATGAATCCATAGCACTAACAATTTCATATACAATTCTTTCTCTTTCATCAACAGTAAGCACTTTATGTCTACCTAATAGTTGACTTCTTCCTAATTGTTCTAAAACATTTCTAATTTCAGGTTGAAATATAACGATAAGTGCTAATATACCCCATTCTATTACATAATCTAATAAGAATCCTATAGTAACTAAATTAAATATATCACTTAATATTTTTAAAATTAAAATAAATATTATTCCTTTAAATAATAATACCATTTTAACATTTTTACTTAAACTTTTTAATACATAATATAATACGAGCCACACGAGTAGGACATCTATTATAATTTTTACTAAATCAACGACCTTATCAAATGTCATATTGTACCTCCTTTACCCTTAATTAATTATAACACAGAAAGATTAAAAAATAAATTGGTAATAACTATTTTCATAAAAATTAGTGTATATTAACAGGCAGTTAAAATGTAAAATAAAACTCACAAATTCAAGAATTAATATATAAAAAATTATTCTTAAAATTAAGATAATCGAGTAGAGAGAAATAATTAAATTATTTCGTCCCTCTCACACCACCGTACGTACGGTTCTCGTATACGGCGGTT